>JAFGUD010000002.1 GCA_016938685.1 Bacteroidales bacterium
ATTCCCAATTACAACGCAAGGAACAACAATTGTAACATGGACTTTCAATGACGGAAACGGAAACAGCACAACTGCTAATCAAAATGTAATTATTGATGATGTTACCGACCCAACAATAACTTGCGTTGGTGATCAAACAATCAATTTACCAATCGGGGAAACAACATATACTGTTTCCGGTACTGAATTTGACCCTACATCTACAAATGATAATTGTGGCGTAGCTTCTGTTGAAAATGATTATAACTCAACATCAACTCTTGCTGATGAAGTTCTTAGTGCAGGAACTTATACGATTAGCTGGACTGTGACTGACGATGCAGGAAACACAAACTCTTGTCAAACTGTATTAACAATTAATGAAACAATTATTCCTGAAAATGCTCTTAATTTTGATGGTGTTGACGATTATGTAAATATTGGAAATCAAACCGAATTACAATTTGGTAGCGGAAGCTTTACTATAGAATCATGGATAAATACAACTTCTGCTAATTCTTATTTACCAATAATTGCAAAAAGTGGAGTGAGTGAAGATATTTCTCTCTGTTTAGTTGATGGTTATGCTTCTCTTAAATCATTCTACACTACAGTAAGCGGAGTAACTTTTATTAATGATGGAAACTGGCATCATATTGCAGTAACTAAAGATGGAATGAATGTAAGTATTTATGTTGATGGAATGTTAGAAACATTTGTTGATAATTTTGCAGAAAATGTGCCTGATGATGGCAATGTTGTAATCGGAACATGGTCAGCAATTGATTTCTTAACTGGAAATATTGATGAAGTAAGAATTTGGAACACTGTTAAAACCGAATGTGATATTTATTCTTACATGAACTCTGAATTAGTTGGTGATGAAGAAGGTTTAGTTGCTTGTTTTGACTTTAACAACGGTATTGCTGAAGGCGAAAACTCAGCATATACTACGTTAGAAGACAAAACAGTAAATGGTTTTGATGGAACTTTGATAAATTTTGCTCTAACTGGTTCAACTTCAAACTGGATAGAATCAACTGTTGATTTATCAGGCGTAAATGACGATATTACAGACCCAACAATTACTTGCGTTGAAAATCAAACAATCAACTTAAACGAAGGCGAAACCTTCTACACAGTTCAAGGGACAGAATTTGACCCGACATCTTTTTATGATAATTGCGGTGTTATGCTTGTTGTAAACGATTATAACTCAACAGAAACACTTGCTAACGAAGAATTTACTGCAGGAACATACACCATAACATGGGTTGTTTCAGACAATGCAGGAAATTTGGCAGAATGTTCTTTTGACCTTACTGTTAATGACTACATTTTTGTAAGTGAACTTGCTGAATTAGGAATTTCTATTTATCCTAATCCAACAGAAGGGCTTTTTACAATTAGCAGTGAACAAAAAACAATCAATAACATTGAAATAACTGATGTTACCGGTAAACTGATTTACAAATCTGAAATCAATAACGTTAAAGCATCTATTGACATAACAGAACACGCAAACGGAATGTATTTCATTCGTTTATCAGGTGAAGGTTTTTCAGCTACTACTAAAATAATTAAAATGTAAAGGTTTTTTCATAATAATGCTCATGAAAGCCGGCAATTTATAGTTGTCGGCTTTTTTTTGCAAACAATTCTCTAAAATCGTCGTTTATATATTTTAAGGAAAAATAATTACTAATTTTTAAACTTTTAATTATGAAGAAAAACTTATTTTTAACTTTATTAATCTCATTTTCTTTAATTATTTGGAGTTGTGGAACAAATAATTCAACAAATGACGAAGATGAAAACGAGAACACAGAAATCAAAACAAATAACTATGAAGACGAATACGATGAAAACGACATCGATGATAACGTAGATGATATTATTGGTGATGAATTTGAATTTATTGGCACTTATGAAAGCAAAACAGGTGTAATGGTTGACATTAGTTGCTATTGTTTTCAGGTTGGATATTTTTATGCAAATAACGGAGAAGAATTTGTTGTTTGTTTCCCCGATGGCATGGAAGAACCATCTTGTTCAGAAAATCTCAGAATAGATGGATATTTTGAAGTCACTCAGATAAGCCCTGAAGAAACGTCTCCATGCTCTGAAGGCGAACGTGAATTATTCTATGTTACTGAATACGAATGTATGTAACAAAAAAATCCGTCAGAATCATTTTTATTCTGACGGATTTTTTATTTTCATAGTAAAAACTTCCCAAATTACATATTATAAAGTCTTTGAAGAACTAATTATTAAATCCAAAAGATTTTCCTTGCTGTTTTTCAAAAACAAAATGTTTAACATCAAATATTGTGACAGTTCTAATACTTTCATAAGTACGTAAATCCTTTTCTGTGTCTGCCATTCTAAGGTTTTGACGCCTTACAATATCTTCTATCATTTTACGAACTTCTCTAGCATTTCCGTAATATTTGTCCTTAACTTTGTACATTTGTTCAAGATAACCACATAAATGATTTCTGGATTCTTCATCAAGAATAAGCTCGCGTTCCTGAAGCATAAAATCGGCAATATTTATAAGCTCTTTTGGAGAATAATCTCTAAAGTGTAGAATTTTATCAAATCTTGACATCAAACCAGGATTTGCTTTCATGAATCTGTCCATATTATCTGGATAACCGGCAGCAATAACCGCAAATTTCCCTCGATTATCTTCCATTGTTTTAAGAATAACCTCTATTGCTTCTCCTCCAAAACTGTTTCCTTTATCATCGGTTAAACCATAAGCTTCGTCAATAAATAAAACTCCACCCATTGCCATATCCAACATTTCTTTGGTTTTAATTGCTGTTTGACCAACATAACCTGCAATAAGTCCTTCGCGTCCTGTTTCAACAACATGACCTCTTTCCAGCAATCCAAGCGATTTATATATTCTACCTAAAATTCTGGCAACTGTTGTTTTTCCTGTTCCGGGATTACCTGTAAAAACAGCATGCATTGAAAAACTATTCAAAACATCTTTCCCTATTTCGCGATAATAACGCACAAGTTTAACAAGTTCACTAACTTCTGTCTTAACATCTTCAAGTCCAATAAGTTTGTTTAATTCTTCATTTGCTTCTTGAAGTAAATTTTCATCAACCTCAATATCTATTTTACTTAAATTTGCAACTTTGACCAATTTCTGAACATCAGCTTTTTTAATTGTAGATATTTCTTCTTTTGAAAGTTTTCTAAAATCAGGAATTTCAATAATTCTTAATCCCATATTCATTTTAGCCTGATCAATAAGAGAATGCGCAAAACGAGCATTTCCAAATGTTCTGGAACGATTTCTATAAGCATCAAGCAAAATTTTTCTTATTACTTTCAATGCGTCTACATCAATATTAACCGAACGTTTTTCAGCAGCAAAATGAGCTATTTCAACCAATTCATCAGGAGTATAATCAGGGAAATTAAAGTAATGTTTAAATCTGGATTTCATTCCGGGGTTTGAATCAAGAAAAGTTTCCATTTCCTTTGGATAACCGGCAACCATTATCGCAATATTTCCTGGACCATCAGACATCTCCTTAATAACAATTTCTATTACTTCTCGACCAAAATCTTTTTCTTCGTCTTTGGTTCGATACAAAGAATAAGCTTCGTCGATAAACAAAATTCCTCCACGAGCTTTTTCAATTGCTTTTTTAACTTTGGGAGCAGTTTGACCAATAAACTCACCAACCAAATCCGATCTGTCTACTTCGTGAACATGACCTTCAGTAAGTAATCCCATTTGTTGATATATTTTACCCAAAAGTCTAACAACAGTAGTTTTTCCTGTTCCCGGATTTCCGGTAAAAACACTATGCAACGAAATTTTATCTTCTTCTTCAAATCCTTTTTCCTGACGTAATTTTATAAAATCAAGATATTTTATGTGTTCTGAAATTTTCTTTTTGATTTCACCCAAACCAATCAGTTCATTCATTTTTTCCATCACATCTTCCATAGACAACTCATTCTCTTCTGCTTGCTCAACTTTTTGTTGCAAAGGAGTTTTAAAAGAGCCAACTATCATTTCTGTTTCGCCCTCTTCTACTTCTTCGCCCATTTCAAAAGAAACAGAAGCAACAAGAGTATCCATAAACACAACGTTAATTATATATTTATCGTCGTACCAAGATCCTCCGTCATTATTTCCCCAACCGGTATAGTATGTAACTAATTGACCTTTCTTTTTGTCAACAGTATTGAACTCTTTAATGTGGGCTTTAAGCTGTCCGGCATCATCGTATATATTTACAAAGTATTCAAAATTCCAATTTTTAGGAACTTTGGTCTTGATTGTCAACTCTGTCCAAACATATTTTGTGTTTTGTAATTGAAAAACTTTCAAATACGTTTTTTCATCAGGCAAATCAACAGGTCCTTCAAACAACTTAAGGCTAACAACTTCAAAATAAGGATTAAAAGTCAAATTTACAGCGCCAAAATCATAAATATCAATTTCTTTTGATGCTATTTCTTCTCCGTCGATATAAGCATAAACAATATAAGTACCTTCATCCCAATAACCTCCGTATTTATCAACCCCCCAACTTTTATTAAAGTAAACAACATTTTGATCTTTGGTAATTTTTTTACTTTGAGAAAGTTTGCATTTTTCTTCATTTTCACCATTTTTCACAACCTTAAAAGCAGAAATAGTTAAATCTGCTGTCCAATCTTCTTCATCAAAAAGTTTATTATAGAAAGAAAGTTCAAAACGAAGATAATTAATCTCTGTTCTTTCAAAAACACGACGATATTTTCTTTTTGAATCAGCCATCCATTCAGACGATGAAAAAACCTCTAATGCTCTAAATTTAAAAGGTTTACCATATTTATATCCGGGTAAATTTGTCATATTATATATATTTTATGTTGCAAAAATAAGAAAATTCAATTTTTGATTAAACTATTTCTTTACATTTTTAAATTATTTCTAAAAATTATTAAAAAAATTTAGTGAATTTCCATTTTTTTTCACTTAAAAATTATTAAAAACAACAAACAATCATCAGCTTAATAAACTAAAAATCTTATAGTTAACACTCCGGTTTGTTAATATATTTAACTTTTTGAACAATTTAAAAAAGAAATTTATAATTTTGTAAATTCTGATGACACACAAAAAAGACAAAAAACAAACATACATTCTTACTTTTTTGTCTATTAAACGATTAAATATGAACTTTTTTCAAGAATTAAAAAAGAAACGTTTACAGAAAAGAATTGATAAAGTAGTTAAATCAAGGCTTAACAAATTTCATTATATTGAAAAAAATAAAAGTGTTGGACTTATTATTGATTCTACTGATGAAAAAGTTTTAAAACGATCCAAAGAATTCTTTAAATGCCTAATCGAAAACGGAAACCAAGTTGAAAGACTTTTTTTTGTAAATAACAAAGTTAAAAAGAACGAGATATTACCGGATAATACAATTTCTATTCATGGAAATAAATGGATAAAATCTGAAATCGTAGAAAATTTCACAAAGACAAAATACGATATTTTAATAATTCTTAATTTCAAAGAACTCTTTGAAATACATTACCTTTCTGCTATTGTAAATGCCGATTTAAAGGTTTCACCACATTACAAAGAGGCCAATTACGCCGATTTAACTTTTATGTTAAACGATTTTTCTTATCCTTATCATTTTTTTGATGCAGTAAAAAAATATTTAATCGAAACTCCCAAAACAGAACAAGAATATGCTTAATAATAAATTTTCAGGAACAGCTGTTGCAACAGTTACACCGTTTAAAAAAGACAAATCAATTGACTTCGTTGCTTTTGAAAAACTAATAGAATATTATATTGAAAATGGAATAGATTATCTAGTTGTTTTAGGTACAACCGGAGAAAATGCAACTTTATCAGCCGAAGAAAAAAATCAGGTTATTGATTTTGCAATCGAAAAAGTTAATGGCAGAATTCCGATTGTTGCAGGATTTGGTGGTTACAACACTGAAAACGTTATAAAAAGCATCAAAAGTCGCGATTTTAAAGGAATTGACGGAATACTTTCTGTTTCTCCATATTACAACAAACCTAACCAACAAGGATTATTTGAACATTTCACTGCAATTGCAGATGCATCTCCAGTTCCTGTTATTATTTACAATGTTCCTGGCAGAACAGGTGTAAATATCTCTGCCGAAACCACTCTAAAACTTGCTGAACATCAGAATATTGCTGCAATAAAAGAGGCTTCCGGGAATATGGATCAAATAATGAAAATTTTACAGCACAAACCAGCGGATTTTATGGTTATTTCAGGCGATGATGCACTAACCTACCCTATGATTATGCTTGGCAGTTCAGGTGTAATTTCAGTTGTTGGAATGGCAGAACCTAAAAAAATGTCAGACATGGTTCGTTTTGCACTTGCAGGCAAAGTTGAAGAAGCCAAAAAACTTCATTTTCAACTACTTGATATCACAAATGCTATTTTTGAAGACGGAAATCCGGGCGGAATTAAAGCTGTTTTATATCTTAAAAACCTAATTGACTACAATTTACGTCTCCCATTAGTACCTGTTAATGAAAAAACTT
Organism: Bacteroidales bacterium; assembly: GCA_016938685.1. Lineage (GTDB taxonomy): Bacteria > Bacteroidota > Bacteroidia > Bacteroidales > JAFGUD01 > JAFGUD01. The sequence goes on from JAFGUD010000002.1 coordinate 6,554, forward strand.
ATGAAAAAATTAAAAGTTTAATCTAAAAAAGATTACTCAATTTTTTACTTTGAAATGTGCTAATTACTATTTTTGTGATTAGCACATTTTTGTTATTCTACCTTTAATAAAAATACTTCTGCAGAATAAAATTCCAAGAACAAGTCGCGACCATGTTTTTGTGCAACCATTCTGCCTCTTTCCCATCTTTAAACTTGAAATCATTAAACATACTTACAAAAAATTATGAAAAGGACAATAGCAATTTTAGTGTTTACATTCTTATTCTCAGGAATTTATGCTCAACAAAAAGAAGCATATATCAGCCCCAAAGGTTATTCTCACGTGATGAGTGACGAAGAGAAAGAATTATCAAAAAACTTCCCAAAAGATTTTCAGGAAACAGCACCTCCAACAGGAGATGTTAGAAATATTGCAGAATGGGAACAGATGGAAAGTGTTATTATTGCTTACGATTATGGCTTCGGAATACCATATTCTTTAATAGCCGAAATATGCGAAGACTCACATGCTACAATCCTTGTTTCAGGCTCAACAGAAGAAAACAGTGTTAGAACTTTACTTTCAAATAACGGTGTAAATACAGACAATTGTAGTTTTGTTTATAATGACCCTGATGCTTGGTGGACCAGAGATTACAGCCCTTGGTGTATTGCTGTTGATAATCAAGATGTTTCAATTGTTGATTTTCCATACAATCGTCCATCAAGAGTAAATGATGACGCTGTGCCAAGCGTTATTGCAGCAGAATTAGGAATTGATTATTATGGAATGAATGTTACTCACACCGGAGGAAATTACATGACAGACGGTTACGGAATTTCTGTTTCAACCGATTTAGTTTACGATGAAAACTCTCTTTCAAGTACTCAAATTGCAACAAAAATGCATGATTACCTTGGAATTAGCACATATCATGTTGTTGCTGATCCTCAGGGAGATTACATAAAACACGTTGACTGTTGGGGGAAATTTTTAGCCGTTGATAAAATTGTTATTACAGAAGTTCGTGAGAGTGACAGCAGGTACGATGACTACGAAGCAACTGCAGCATATTTTGAAAATCACAACTGTGCTTATGGTTATCCCTACCAAGTATACAGAGTTAAAGCATATGATAACTATAATTTAGACATGAATCCATACACAAACTCACTAATTCTAAATGAAAAAGTTTTTGTCCCAATTACCGGTTCAAGTTGGGACGACAACGCTCTTGCTGTTTATGAAGAAGCAATGCCCGGATATGAAATAATTGGCGTTATGGAAGGAAGTGCAAGTTGGTACAACACAGATGCTTTACACTGCCGAACTCATGGTTTTGCAGACAGAAATATGCTTTTCATAAAACACTACCCAATTTATGGAACTTTTACAACAACAGACGATTTTGAAGTTACTGCTGAAGTTTATTCTTACGCAGGAAACGATATGGCAACTGGTTTTCCTACACTAAATTACAAAATTAACGATTCAACATACCACTCCATTGAAATGACAGAAACATCTTCAAATCATTATTCGGCTACAATTCCATGGTACACAGGCAATAACACAATTTCATATTACATAGAAGCAGAAGATATTACAGGAAAAACTGCAAGTGTTCCAACTATGAAAGAACAAGATCCTTTTGTATTTTACACAACTCACGAAATTGTAAACAATCCTTTTATTACAAAAGAAGATGATGTTAAAATTTATCCAAACCCAAATAGAGGCAGATTTTACTTACAATTAAATCTTGAAGAAACTCAAAATGTTGAAATTAATATTCTTTCAATAAATGGACAAATTATTTATTCCGATAATGTATTAGTCAATTCAGGCTCTGAACCAGTTTTATTAAACATCGAAAATATTAGCACCGGAGTTTATATTCTAAATTCAAAAACAGAAAGCAAAACTTCTTCAACAAAACTGATTATTAGATAATTTTAATAATAAATCAAGAAAACCGGCAATTTTTTGTCGGTTTTTTTATCTTTGCACAAAACAAAAACCATGACAATAAAAATAGGAGATCAAATACCTGATTTTTCAACAATTGATTACAAAGGAAAACAAATAACCAACGAAACATTTATAGGAAAAAACGTTGTAATTTTCTTTTATCCAAAAGACGACTCACCGGTTTGCACTACCGAAGCTTGTTCTTTTAGAGACACATACGCCGATTTTCTAAATCTGAACTGCGAAGTAATCGGAATTAGCGGAGACAGCAATATTAGCCACAAAGAATTTGCTCAAAAACACAATCTGCAATATTCACTTATTTCCGATAAAAACAACGAACTCAGAAAAAAATTTGGTGTTCCGAACAGTTTTATGGGTTTAATTCCTGGTCGTGTTACTTTTTTAATTGACAAAACAGGTAAAATTCGACTTATTTTTAATTCTCAACTAAATGCCAATAAACACATTGAACAATCAATGAATTTTTTAAAAAAATATCTTGTAAACTAACAATTTAGATAATACAAAACAAAAGAGATAAACAAGTCTAAGCAAAATTTAAACTAAAATTACCCTTTAAATCTTAATACAAAGCACTAACAATCAAGCAATACCTGAAAAGAATAAACTGTTCCTTTTGTAATTTCAATTTTCATATCTAAATAATTTAAGTAATTTTGTCCACTAATTTTTTTAACAAATATTTATTTGACGAGTCGTCATATTTTACCATAACATCTTCAAAAATTAAACATACAGATGAGAGACTTTAATTTCACAGAAAAAAACGATACACGTTCAGGTTTTGGTGACGCCCTAACCGAACTAGGAAAAACTAATCCAAACGTTGTAGCTTTATGCGCCGACCTAATTGGGTCATTAAAAATGAACGATTTTGTAAAAAATCATCCCGAAAGATTTATTCAAACCGGAATTGCAGAAGCAAATATGATAGGAATAGCCGCAGGTTTAGCAACAACAGGTAAAATTCCTTTTGCAGGAACCTTTGCAGTTTTTGCAGCCGGAAGAACTTATGATCAAATTAGGCTTACAGCAGCATATTCAAACAAAAACATAAAAATAGCTGCCTCTCACTCTGGTATTTCCGTAGGAGAAGACGGTGCCAGTCATCAAATGATTGAAGATTTAGCTCTAATGAGAGCTTTACCAAACATGGTTGTTATTAACACTTGTGATTACAATCAGACAAAAGCAGCAACTTTTGCAGCAGCAGAATACTACGGACCGGTTTATTTACGTTTTGGTCGCCCAAAATTACCTGTTTATATGCCAACCGACATAAAATTTGAAATAGGCAAAGCAATTGTTTTAAACGAAGGAACCGATGTTACAATTATTGCTACAGGTCATCCAATGTGGGAATCAATTCAAGCTACTAAAATGCTCGAAGAAAAAGGATTATCAGTAGATTTAATCAATATTCATACAATAAAACCAATTGACGCAGAAGCAATTATCAAATCAGCAAAAAAAACTAACGCTGTTGTTACAGTTGAAGAACATTCAATTTACGGAGGATTAGGAGATGCAGTTGCAAATGTTTTAGCTCATAATTATCCAGTTCCTGTTGAAATGGTTGGAATAAAAGACACTTTTGGTGAAAGCGGAACGACTGAAGAATTATATGAAAAATATGGCTTAATGCCAAAAAATATCGTAGAAGCGGCACTAAAATCAATAGAAAGAAAAAAGCATTAACAATTAATAGTTAATGATTAATAATTCAATGTCGTTTGGTTGAAAAAAACTTGCCTCAGCGAGGCTTGCTAACTTAATGACATTGATTAACAATTAATGAGCTCAAAAACATCCTGATAAAAAAAGGATAAGTGATGCAGAATGAAAAAATTATACTGAAAGAATGTTAGATAAACTAAGGAAATTTTTAGCGACACAAGGAAAAGTACGAATTATTGAAGCAATTGTTGATCCGGATCTTCAAGTCGAATACCTTGAATTTGCTTCAAAAGTGAGAAAAGATATAGACGAAGAAGAAGTAATTGAAAATTCAGACAAAATCTTTGACTCAGAAGTTGATATTGAAGAAAAAAAGCGACTTATTGTACTTATGGCTTCAATTGACGATGTAAATTTGTACAGAAAACTGGAAAAATATATTGATTTAGCAGAAGATGAATTAAAATCATGGGTTTTGATAGCGCATCAGGAATGTCAAACAGTTATACAAAGCAGTCTTTTAGAAGAAAATCAAATTTTAGTTTCTACCGGATTAGGCGGGAAAGGACAAAAAATGCGTTTTTTTATTGTTCTTCAAGTTGATCCAAAACAAGAAATAACTGAAAGTCAAAGAGAAATAATCAGAAAAGAAATAAATTACGCTTTTTCAAAATTTAATTGCGATATAGAGAACATAGAATTTAAAGAATTTTTCTGCACTTTGGTTGGTCTATTTCCATTTGAAGTAGAAATTGAAGATGTTTTTAATGATATTATTTTAGAAAGCAATAACCTTGGCGTAAATCTGACAGATAAATTTATTGTAACCAACGTTAGAATTCATACACTTGACGAAACAGAAGACCTAATAAGAGAACTAGATGAAAAAGCCAAACAAGAAAAAGAAGGAGAACTAGATGACGATTTTGGTTTTGACGATGATGAATTAGAAGATTTTTTGAATGATGATATTTTTAGTCCGGAGAACGAAAATTTTGATGATGACGATGACGACGATGATGATTATGACGACGAAGAGGACGACGAAGATGAAAATTATGACGATGACGATTTTGATGAAGACGATATATTTTAACAAAAACTATTTTATTATTAACTATGAAAAAAATCGTATTTTTCATTAGCATTTTGCTTATTTCAACAAGCATTTTTGCACAAATAAAAGTTGAAAAATCAAAAGATGTAGTTGTTGTACTAGGCAGAAAATACTATGTACACAATGTCAAACAAGGCGAAACTATTTACAGTATAGGTAAAGTTTACGAAGTTCCCGAAGAAGATATTCTTTTGATAAACAAAGAAGCTGTAGAAAACCTGAAAGCCGGAACTGCTCTAAGAATTCCTCTGATTGATGAGAATTATGAACCTGCACCAATAAGTAAAATTACATTTATTGAACACGAGGTTGAAAGAAAGGAAAGTTTATATTCTATTGCTCAGCAATATAACACAACTCAAGACGATATAATAGAATACAATCCTCAGATTGAAAACGGGATTGACAAAGGAATGATTCTAAAAATTCCCGTTTTTGAACAAGAAAAAATAATAGGACAAGACGATTTTTTTGAATACCATCAAATAAAAAATGGTGATAATCTACAAATAATTGCCCTTCAATACGGTGTTACAGTTCGGGAAATTGTAGAATTTAACGACAACGCAAAAGAACTTGTAGTTGGAGAAATATTAGCAATTCCGACTAAATCACTTTCCGAAGAACAAAAAGCTATATTGAAACACAACAATAGCCTAAATCCTGATTTTTTTGACATAGATCCAAATTATTTTGAAGACCCAAATTATCCTCCGTGTTCTAATTTTTCATACAACGACACAATGACTTTTAGAGTTGCATTTTTGTTGCCATTCTTTACAAATGAAAATTATTCAATGAGTTACAATGCTCTTGATGACACTAAAAATGCTCATTTTTTCAAAAACACTAAAATATTCTTTGATTATTTACAAGGAGCTTTGCTTGCTATCGACAAATTAAGAAAGGAAGGCACAAACCTAAAAATATACATGTACGATACAAAAGCTGATTCTGCTACTACCGAAGCTATTTTTAAGAAATATGAAATGACTAAAATGGATTTGATTTTTGGTCCGGTTTACTCTTCAAATTACGGTATTGTACAAAGATTTACAGAAAAATATCATATCAATGTAATTGCTCCTTTATCAAACAGAATATCAATTATTGAAAATAATCCTTTTGTGTACAAAATAGTACCTTGCAACGAAAACATAATGAAATACATAGCTCTACATGTAAACGAAATTTCCGACACCTGTTTCATTGGTTTTATTCAAAACGGAACACCTGAACAAACGTTACTTGCAGATACTTTCAAAAATGAACTTTTACTTTTGTCAAACAAGCCTGATTCTATTGATTATAAGGCTATTACATTCTCTAAATTTATTACTCCTTACAGTCAAAATCTTTCAAAAGACAAACACAACATTATTATTATTCCATCAACAAATGAAGTAGAAGTTTCTGCAATTTTAAACAACTTAAATTCATTGGTTGCAGTTAATGAATATCGTATTACGGTATATACAATGCCTACAATTTCAAACTTTACCAAATTGCAAAGCAACTGGATTTCAAATCTGAACATTCACTACGCTAGCACAACAATCAAAGATAATTCAAACTGGGATATAAAAGAATTTAGACAAGAATATCACAGAAAATTCGGCAATTTCCCCACTACATATTCATATACCGGTTATGACGTAACATATTATTTTATAACAGCTCTTAAACAATACGGTAAATACTTCCAATTTTGTCTCGGAAATAATGACGAATTTATGGGCAGAGGAATTTTTATGAAATTTAATTTCGAGAGATTTAATATTAATAGCGGGTTTGAAAACAGCGGTTTATACATGATGTATTATAACGAAAACCTGGAGTTAAAATTACAAGAAGACCCTCAGAAAAGTATATTAGAAGAGATAAATTAGAAGAATGATAGAATGATAGAATGATAGAATGATAGAATGATAGAATGATAGAATGATAGAAT
>JAFGUD010000250.1 GCA_016938685.1 Bacteroidales bacterium
ATAAAATTGAAGACAGAAACGAAGCCAATAAAATCATAAACGAACTTAAAATCTGCGACCCTGCAGTTGGTTCTGGTCACTTTTTAGTTTCGGCACTCAATGAATTGATTGCAATAAAAAATGACATAAGAATATTGCAGGACCGTGAAGGCAGACGTTTGAAAGAATACCAGTTTGAAGTTGTAAACGACGAATTGGTTGTGACCGATGAAGATGGAGAACTATTTGAATATTCTCCTAACAATAAAGAAAGCCAACGGATTCAGGAAACTTTATTCCATGAAAAGCAGACCATCATTGAAAACTGTTTGTTTGGGGTTGATATAAACCCAAATTCGGTTAAAATTTGCCGTTTGCGTTTATGGATTGAGCTTTTAAAAAATGCCTATTATAAAAACGAAACCGAACTGGAAACCCTTCCGAACATTGACATCAATATAAAATGTGGTAATTCTTTGATAAGCCGCTACTCGCTGGATGCCGATATTAAAAAAGCCCTTAAAAATAGTAAATGGTCGATTGAAAGTTACCGGCTTGCCGTTATGACCTACCGTAATGCCCGAAGCAAAGAGGTAAAACACGGGATGGAAAAATTGATTAACGACATTAAAAGCGATTTTGAAAGCGAGATTGCAGCCAATGACAAACGCTTGATAAAACGTAATAAAACAAAAGGCGAACTGTTTGCCTTAACCAATCAGCAGCAGCTTTTTGCTATGGGCAAAACAGAAAAAGCCAACTGGAACAAAAAAGTAAAAAAACTAACCACCGATATTCGAAAACTCGAAACCGAGCTGGAAGAAATACGGAACAATAAAATCTATGAAAATGCTTTTGAATGGCGGTTTGAATTTCCGGAAGTATTAAACGACAACGGCGAATTTTTAGGTTTTGATGTGGTGATTGGGAATCCACCGTATATACCTTTAGAAGCATTCGAAGTAAGTGAAAGGAAATTTTTCAATAATAAATACTCTCAATTAGAGAGAAAGTATGAAACTTCTGTTCCATTTATATTGGAAGGTTTGAGCATCTTAAACAATAATGGTCTTTTGTCTTACATTGCACCCATAACATGGCAAACAGGTGAGAATTATTCAAAATTTAGAAACTACTTTTTTGAGTATTTTGGACTTGAAAAATTAATAAACCTCCCTTTTAACATTTTTGAAGATGCCTATGTAGATACTGCACTTTATTTTGTGTCAAGAAAACCTAATTCAGAATACTCAATACATGTATTTGATAAAAAAGCAAAAGTTGAAACATTAGAAAACTTAGAATACAACAAATTCAAAATCTCAGAGATAAAATCCCCGGATTTTAAAATAATTATTGATAAAACAGCACATAAATTTTCAAGATTTGATTACAAAAATTTCGTCCAATTTGGCTCAATAACTAAATCAACACAAGGTTTATCAGGAAGTAACTTCCCAGAAACAAACAAAGTAGAATCTGAGTTTATCTTTTCTTTCCTTGCAAAAGGCAATGTTTACAATTATTGTTTGGCAAAAAATAGTATTTACAACACTGACTTGACTAATAAAAGAAATTTAATCCAATTCTATCAGGCTGAACCTAAGATTTTAATAAGAAGAATAATCAACCGTCAAGACAGACTTTCAGTTACTTATTGCGATGAAAGATTAGTTTTCAAAAAAGACATCAATCCATTTATACCGATAGATGATAAATTCGATTGCTATTTTCTGACGGGTATCATTGCAAGCAAATTAATATCCTTCTTGTACTTAAACTCATCTTCAATTGCTACAAAAGACGATTTTAGACAAACAACATTAACAGAATTAAGAAAACTTCCAATCCCAAATGTTAACGATGAATTGCAGAAACCAATTAGTGAAATTGTTAAGGAAATATTGAAATTTAAATCTGAAAATTCAGATGCAGATACTTCCAGATTAGAAAAC
>JAFGUD010000251.1 GCA_016938685.1 Bacteroidales bacterium
AAAAAACCGGACTTTACAAGGAACTCAAAGCAAAGATACAACCGTTAGCGAAAATATTCAACTGAATTTTTATAGTAGGGTAATTACTCTTAACGGTCAGGCAGTGCAAAATAAGGGAATGGCACTCTTCCCCAGAAAAATTAATGGGCAATATGTAATGCTATCGAGGCAGGACGGCGAAAATAATCGCATAATGTATTCCGAAAATCTCCATTTTTGGCACAATTCTGAAATAATTCAGGAACCTTCTGAGCCATGGGAATTTGTCCAGATTGGAAATTGCGGTTCGCCTATTGAAATTAACGAAGGCTGGCTTGTGCTTACACACGGTGTTGGTCCAATGCGGCAATACTCTTTGGGAGTAATACTTCTTGACAAAAACAATCCCACTAAAATTATTGCTCGTTTAGAAGAACCTCTATTGTCGCCAAACGAAGAAGAACGAGAAGGATATGTTCCAAATGTGATTTACTCGTGTGGTGGATTGGTACACAATAACAACTTGATAATTCCTTATGCTATGTCTGATATAAAATCCGGAATTGCAAGTATCGATGTGAGTGATTTAATGAGCAATATGAAGAAGCAATTAATAATTTGGTAATTTTTTAATTTGAAAACTTGAAAATGATTTTCCCCTAACTACTTAAAGACGATTTTTAAATCTATGTAATGTGTTGGTTTTCAGATGCTTGCAATTCTTTGTTTAATAATTGTATTAGAAAGATGATAAAAATCTAAAAAAACATTTATTTTGTAATTGTTTAATGCGATGATATTCAGAGAATCGATAATATTTGTAAAAACAGTGAAATTATTTCTTGAAAATTGTCAGCGGATTAACCTCATTTTTGAGTTGGTAGAGCAATAAATGTTCAGTAATTTGATAAAATCTACATCAGATGGAAAATAAAACAGAAAATACCGATTATAATTTAGTTTTTCAGCAACAGTTAAGATTTTTAGCTAAATCATGCGAAGAATTTGATAAAGGTTTTGAAGAAGAAAGTATTAGAATTGCAGGACATCTTAGAACATTATTGCATGATAGCGATATAAAAATAAATTCTGATTCAAATCTTGTTGCAACTATTGATGAAATTGTTGAAACAGTAGATTCTTTGAAAATTGAAGATAAAAAAACATGCGAAATAGTTAAAAGCAAATTAAATAGGGTTAAATCAGAATTAGAACAATTAAATAATCCTCAAATTTTGTCTAAATCTTTGTTAAGACAACAAAATTTTGATGAAATAATGTTTTTTGACTCATCTATTCCTAGGGGAACTTTTGCATTCTTTGCAATTTCTAGCATGACTAATACTAACGAGTTGCAAAAAATGTATTTTGGTTTATTAGAAAAAAAATTGACCACAAATCTTCTTTCGTCTCAGGTCAATTATTCGCCACTTTTCAAAAATTTTAGTTTTATGAATAATATTAAAGATTTCAAATTTTTAATATTCGAAGACTGGTGGAATAAGGTAATTTTTGATGACGGTGAAGGTACTGTATTTAGCAGAAAGGACTTAATACTATATGTTGCAAATCTCGGTGGAAATGGACATTACGAAGAGATAACAGATAAAAATTATATTAAGTTCAAAAAAGCAGATATACCGACAGATTTTTTCTACACAAAATTTAAGGCTGTCGAAAACTCGCCGGTTTTAAATAGTGTTCGTCAAATAGCCTTTGAATTTATATATTCCATTAGTCAATTTTTTGAAAAAGAATAACCAATTGATTGATCAAACTCTTAAAATGTCCTTTATACCAAATTGTTAAAATAATTCCGAGAATTATTTTTTACAAGTTGTTATGCCGATTGACTTTAAAACCGATTTTATACCAAATGTTTTTATAAAATAGTCCAAAACTATTTTATAAATTACATTGGTAAATGCCGATGCTACATTGAT
>JAFGUD010000252.1 GCA_016938685.1 Bacteroidales bacterium
GGATTGTTGGGATTTGGAATATAATTTTCCTTTTGGTTGGAGGGAGTTGCAAGGTATTGCTGACAGAGGAGATTTTGATTTGAGTCAGCATGAGAAGATTTCGAAGCAGAAGCTTGGTGTTTTTGATGAGGAAACAAAGGAAAGGTTTTTACCGCATGTTATTTGTGAGCCTAGTTTTGGTGTCGAGAGAGCTATTTTAGTTTTTTTATATGAGGCTTATTCTTTGAATGAAAAGGGAAATGTTATTTTGAAGTTGTCGCCTAAACTTGCACCGATTAAGGCTGCGATTTTTCCTTTGATGAAAAAGGGATCTCAGGCTGATTTGGCTGAGAAGATTTTTGATAATTTGAAGAAAAGGTTGAATGTTACTTATGATGTTAGTGGTTCTGTGGGTAGGCGTTATGCAAGAAATGATGAAATAGGTACACCGTTTTGTATTACTGTTGACGATCAAAGCTTGGAAGATGGAACTGTGACTATTCGGGATAGGGATACGACGGAACAGAAGAGGGTTGCTGTTAAGGATTTGAAGTATGTTCTTTTAGATTTGGTTGATGGGGAAAAGAAATTTTCAGAATTATAAAATTATTTTTTTGGTATTAAAGTAGGTTTAGTGAATTTTGTGGAAATATTAGGTCGTATTCCATTCTTGATTTTAATCTGTTTTGATATGTTTGTTTATCGATTTCTTTTATGATTTCTAATTTGTTCATTTTTTCATAACTGATGTTGTCTAATGCTTCACTTAGTGGAGTGTATATTTCGAATATTCGTTCTAAGCATGTTACGTTTTGGGTGTAAATTTTTTCTGATTCTAATTTTGAAAATCCCATATTTTTTAGCTGTCTATACGTTTTTATTATTTCTTTGTTTACCATATTTTTAGTTGGGGGATTTGTTTTATAATGATTTTGATATTTGTTTTGTGTTGGTTTGAGTTGTTTAGAGAGTTTTTGTGAGTTTGATTTTGGAATATATTCGTGAAATGTGTTATATTTAATTTTTGCTTTAAATTGTTGGAGGTGAAAATGGTTTTCAAAAAGGAAAATTGGTTTTATTTTTTACTTGGATCAGTTGTGACATTTTTAGTGTCAATTTATTGGATTTGGGTGTATGATAAAGGGACATATCCAGGGTTTGTATTTTTACAATCTGCGATGGGAGTTGTTTCCGTGATTTTGTTGCTTGTTGCATTGTTTTTGAAATTTTCTAAAATAGGAAAATCTTCTTATGATTATTCTCCTAAGGAATATATAGGGAATTCTGAAACTAGGGTTTATCATAAGCCAAATTGTGTGGCAGTAAAAAATATTAAGCCAGAGAATAAGGAAAGGGGAACTCTTTCTAAATTTAAAAATAGAAAGTATGAGCCTTGTGATTTGTGTATGGTAAAATAGTTTTTTAATAATTATTTTTTTGTTATTTTAAGATTTTATTTAGTGGATGGTGGAAAGTTGATGGAGAATGAGGAATAAAAAATTCTAAATAATTTTATAAACTGCTTTATTTTTTCTTTATTATGAAGTTTCAATTTTATTATGAGAAATTACTGGCATCGGATAAGTATTTGAGTTTTAAGAAGGAACATCCGAAAGCGTATCCGTGTTCTGGCTTTTTCGCTTTGGATTTAGAAAATTTGGGGAAAAATAATCAGGTGCATTTTGATTTTTGGTTGCCAGATGTTGAAAAGATGTATTCTTTTAAGGTTTCGGGTCCTGTTGAGTTTGTGAATGTTGAAAATTTTGATAAGAGGGCTTTTGAGAAATTATCTATGAATTATACTTTTGATTTGGAAGAAGTGATGAAAGTCATTCAAAGTAAGATGGATGATGAAAAAATTAAGGGTAAGATGAAGAAGTTGCTTTTTAGTTTGCAAAAAATGAATGGCGTTGATTATTTGTTGGCTACGGTGTTTCTTGATAATATGGCGATGCTTAAGGCGACTTATGATATTGCGGATAAGAGGATTACGGATATTGAAAAGAAAAGTTTTTTGGATATTTTTAAAATTATTAAAAAATAGTTTCTAGGAAAATTTATAAAATTTATTTCTATGTTTTTTTATGAAAAAGGAATCAAGGCTTGCATATTTGTTAAGAAATGATTTAGATTTAGCTGTTGATGAGTTAAATAAAAGTGTTGTTGAAGATTATTCTTATGTTTTAAACCAGATTAATAAGTTTGAAAAGGTTATGAAAAATAATAAGATTTTTTTTA
>JAFGUD010000253.1 GCA_016938685.1 Bacteroidales bacterium
CGGATGGATTATCTGTTTTTTTCATAGAGTATATTTATTTAATGGTCACTCGCAAGTTGTCGTTGCGGAATTCGGAGCTCGTTCCTGGCCGGTACATGACGGTCAAGAAAGGAGCAGAGATAATGCATATCACTATATCCGCAATGCAATTTGCAAATAGGCACAGTATTTTTTTTATAACAAAGTCCCTTTTCTTGTTTTTTCTACTTTTCGTCAGGTAAAAAGTCCTTCAGTAAAGCCAGAATTTTTTCCTCATCTTTTTCATCTGCCTCCAGTTCTCCCCAACCATATTGACTTTGATACAAACCATCATAGGCGGTATCATGATAACTTCTGATTATGTGCGGAATCTCATTTCTTTCAAGAATTTCCTTGATTCTTATTGTTTCAATCTCACTGTTTAGTGATAGAATTTTTTTATTCATATTCGATCGTTTATGTTGCTTCTGACGGCTACTTGTATATTGTCGGGCGAGATTTCTGAAAGAAATCGTGTCAGACCGCTGAAACCCCCGCCTGCCATATACAATTTGTTAACGCCTGTTTTTTATTTCATATAAAAGTCATAATTAAATTCATTAAAGAGCAATTTCTCAATGGATTCATACTTTTCTTCCACTGTTGTTGTGTCTGGGAAATGAGTCCGAAATTGAAATTGATTGTATTTATGATTTAATTTTATCTCAATAACATACAACGAAAAAGGCTGATGATTCAACTCATAATCAAATGAGTCTTGATTCGAATAGTCAATTAGTTTTAAGGAATCAATTACTTCAAAAAATCTTTCAAAACCGCTAATAGGGGTGATGGATTTGTCTTTGAATATTTTTTCTCCTTTGTATTTTAAAAGACCTTTTTTGTCCATAAAACCAAATTCTGTCAAGTTTGCTTGATTTCCAAATATTGAATCTGAAGAAACTGAAATTACTCTGTCAATAGATGTCCCGTTATTAATCCAAGCTCTAAATGCTTTTTCTGAATCATTTTTTTCTATAGGAAAAAGTCTCTCTCCAGAATACACCATATTTCTAAACGGCATTACAACCTCTCGCCCAGTCGAACAACTCAAAAGAGAAATTATAAAAAATAGAAATATAAATTTTTGCTTTTTCATTAATTTATTTGCTTTTTTCAAAATTGGCGTTAACGTACGTGTATGATGCAATGCACTATACACACTATCAGGCTTCAGTCTGTTAATTTGTTAAATTTC
>JAFGUD010000003.1 GCA_016938685.1 Bacteroidales bacterium
AGGCACTTAATCAAATTTTTTAACACTTTTTTTTCAATAATTTCATTGATTTTCAGGTATTTATAAAAAAAATTAACGAACTATTGTCAAATATAACTCATTTAATATCAGACAAAAATAAATTCGAGCAGATTTTTAAAGAATATTATAGTGAACTTTGTGGCTTTGCAAACAAGTTTATGCTCGACATATATGATGCTGAGGAAATAGTTCAAGATGTTTTTGTTAGCATTTGGAACAATAAAGAAACCATTGACATTAACGTTTCTTTGAAGTCTTATCTGTATAGTTCTGTAAAAAATTCATGCTTAAACAAAAAAAAACATATTAAGATAAGGGAAAAATACAAAGAACATAATGAACGAGAAATGGAGCAAAGTTCTGTAAATACTGATGATGAATACAATGCAACAGAATTGGACATAAAAATAAGAAGTGTAATTGAAAATATGCCAATTCAAAGAAGAAAAATTTTTGTGATGAGTCGTTATGAAGGATTAAAATACAAGGAAATAGCAGAAGCCCTAAATATATCTATAAAAACTGTTGAAAATCAAATGGGTAGCGCTCTTAAATTTCTACGAAAAGAACTAATTGATTATATTGTAATTCTTTTTTTATTTTTTTTAAAATTGTGAATAGGGGTAAAATGAAATTTAGTTGTCTTATAAGTGATAAAAGAGTCTAATTAAACACCAATCAATTGAATTCACAAATATTGGCACTAATGTCATAAGAAGAATAAGTCGATGAAATATAGGATTTACTTATAATGAAAATTAAATATACAAAACTTAATGTTAGATATTCTTATAAACATAAAACGATAGTAATTGAAAGAGAACAATGAACATATAGATGAATTGTTGATTGCATATTTGCTTGAAGAAGCTAATAATGAGCAAATTATGACGGTTGAAAATTGGTTATCCAGTTCTGACGAAAACCTAAAATACTTTGATGAATTAAAAAAAGTATGGTTTGACACATTAGACATTGAAACCAAACCTGTGGCTGTTGATGTTGATTTTGCATGGGAAAAAGTTGAAAAAAGACTGAATAATGAAAAATCGGTTACAAAAACATTATTCTATTACGCCTTTAGAATTGCAGCTATCCTAATTATATTCTTTGGAATATTCGGAATTTACAAGATTTCAACAAAAACTCCAAATACATTAATAATTGCAGCAACAGACTCTGTTTTAACTGAAACTCTTTCAGATGGAAGTATTATTACTTTAAACGAAAATTCAAGCATAAACTTTCCAGATAAATTCGACAAAAAACAACGTTTAATTAAACTTGAAGGAGAAGCTTTTTTTGAAGTAGCATCAAATCCAGAACAACCATTTATTATTGACGCAGGAGGAGGTTACATTCAAGTTGTTGGCACAAAATTTAATGTGAATACCAACAAAGACAGCTTATATATTGACGTTTATGTAGAAGAAGGAATTGTAAAAATTTTCAGTCTAAAACCTGACTCAATTGACACTCTTTACGTTATTCTGAAAGCAGGCGACAAAGGAAGAATTAATACAAAAACAGGGAAACCGGAAAAACTAGAAGTTATTGAAGAAAACTACAACGATTTATTCTGGAGAACAAGCACATTGAAATTTAATTCTTGCTATATTGAAGATGTAGCTAAAACATTAGAAGAAATATACAACGTAAAATTTGAGATTTCAGATAACGCAAAAAACTTTAAACTTACTGCTACTTTTGAAGATGCAGAATTAGAACAAATTCTGGATATTATAAGTCTTACGTTTGATTTAGAAATTAAGCAAAATGATAAAAAATACACAATTAATGTTTCAAACAATTAAACTTATCGCATTTTGCGGATTCATTTTCCTTAATATCAGCTTATTTTCGCAAACAATCCTGCAAACAAAAGTTACCATTCCCAAAAATGAATATAAAGTTGATGAAATTTTAAATGTTATTGAACAAAATTCTGAAGCTAGATTTTCATATAATTCTGAAATAATTGAGAACAAAGATAAAATCACTTACCAAGCTGATAATCAAGAAATTGAAAACTGTTTAATTGATGTTTTAGGCGAAAATTTTCGTTATCAGGCATCAGGAAAATACATCGTAATTTTAAAAAATAGAGAAGAACAAAAAGAATCAAAGAAAAAAATAGTCGTTCAAGGT
The DNA here is from genome assembly GCA_016938685.1 of Bacteroidales bacterium. GTDB lineage: Bacteria > Bacteroidota > Bacteroidia > Bacteroidales > JAFGUD01 > JAFGUD01. The sequence continues at coordinate 2,170 of JAFGUD010000003.1, forward strand.
CAAATTAAAAATGAAAATGATGACCCTATTGCTAATGTTAGCATTTTTGACATTGATTATCAATATGCAACAATGACAAATGATGAGGGAGAATTTTCAATTACTGTCCCGGAGGACTATGACGGAGGTTTCAGCGTTGGTAAATACGGTTACATAGACACCGTTATACTATACGATACAAAAATCAACAAAGACATTCAAATTGAATTGCAACCGAGAGATTCTGCTTTAATTAAACAAATTCAGGCTAACCAAAACTACAATAACATTGACAATACAAACTTTGTTGACTATTTTATTCCTAAAAAAATCCTCATTAATGCTCAAAACCTTAAACATATTGAAGGGACAAGAGCTTTTCAAATTTCATTTTTACCCGGTATAAGCTCAAATCTTTCAAAATTCGGAGTTTTAAAAAACAAAGTTTCTGTAAATGTTTTAATAGGATACACAAGAGGAGTAGAAGGCTTTGAAATGGCAGGATTGATGAATTTTGACAAAGAAGATGTTGAATTTGTTCAACTTGCCGGTTTATCCAACATGGTTGGCGGAAATGTAAGAGGTTTACAAATTGGAGGCATTGCAAATGCTGTTCTTGGTGATGTAAATGCATGTCAATTGGGAGGAATATCAAACTTTGTGAAAGGAGATTTTGACGGGTTTCAGGCAGGTGGAATTTTAAATATGAATATTGGAAACACTAAGGGTGTTCAAATTGGAGGAATTTCAAATTTTAATATCGGAACAGTTGATGGAATTCAGGCAGGTGGTATTACAAATATTGTCTGGAATAACTTTACAGGAACACAAATCGGAGGTATTTTGAATTTAGTAAAAGGTACAGTTGATGGTATTCAAATAGCCGGAATTCTAAATGGAGCAACAAACGATGTTACCGGAGGTCAAATAAGCGGGATACTTAACGTGAGTAAATCATCAAATTTCCAAATTTCCGGCATATTAAACACAACTTTAAATAACAAAGGAATTCAAATTGCTCCTTTTAATTATGCAGATACAAGCTCCGGTGTTTCAATCGGCTTTTTTTCATTCGTCAGAAAGGGTTATAACAATGTAATTATCAGCGCTAATGAAATATATTACCTTAACCTAAGTGCTCATTTTGGAACCGAAAAATTCTACAATATTTTTAATATTGGATATCAACCTGCAAATGAAGTTATTTGGGGATTAGGATATGGTTTCGGGCATAAATTCAGATTTAATGATTGGGCAAAGCTTGATTTAGAACTTATGGCTAAAACTTTGAATTACAATACAAAATGGAACGAAGACTGGTTTCCTTATTACAAACTTTCTACTGTTTTTGATTTCAAGATAAAAAAGACAATATCATTATATTTAGGCCCTTCTATTAATTTATATGTGTGGAATAAAAACATTAATCAGGAATCACTTGATTATCTTGCAAGAACAATGAGCTACCAGCTTTTTCAATACGAAAGTTCAAATTTACTCACAAAATCATGGATTGGATTTTACATTGGAATAGGACTTTGATAGTTGATGAATACAAAAAAAATCCAAGTAAATAAAATTCCGGAAAAATTGGACAAAAGAAAAATATAATACTTTTGGTTGAAAAAATATCTTGAAATTTTAATATAAATCAATTAAAAAACAAAAAAACCTCAAAATTTAACTCGATTTTTTATTTTTGCATTATGTCAAAACTAAACAATCCATATCCTTGCAATCTTTCAATAAAAGACAATATTAAAACAATAAGTTTTATTGGACTTTTTGTATTTTTATTTGTTCTTCTTTTTAGAGCAGATCAGTTAACAAATGGTGCCGGCTGGTTTGAAAAGATTAAAATATCATTTTTTTATGGATCAATTGCTTTTTTTGTGCCTTTAATAAATGTTATCGTAATTACCATTTTTATCTCGCCCAAAAAAGAGCAAAATTGGACAGTGTTTAAAGAAATTCTTGTTTACTTACTCCATTTTGCAACTATTTCCCTTGCTAATTACTTTTTATCCAGCTATCTAACCGGTTCTGAAAAAACTTTTTCTAATTTCTTGCAGTCTGTAATTATCACAACTGCTATTGGTGCTATTCCTGTTTCTATTTTTGTTATCAGTAATCAAAATAAACTACTAAAACAACACTTGCAAGAAGCTAAGGAAATAACTGACAATCAGTTAAATAGGCAACAAAAAGCAGAAAAAAAAGAACAGTTAAAAATAAATGAAAATGAGTTTATTTCTGTTTCTGATATTTTATTTGTCGAATCTGATAAAAACTATATAAAAATTTTGTTCTCAAACCAAATTGAAACAAAAATTCGTTGCACAGTTAAAGAATTTGAAGAAAAAACAGAGGAATTTTCAAATCTAATGAGAATCCATAGAGCTTATATTGTAAATTTGAATAAAATCGAAAAAGTTGAAGGAAATTCACAGGGGTTAAAATTACATATTCATGAAAATATTATTCCTGTTTCTCGTTCCTTCATTGCTTCTTTTCGGGAAAGATACAAACAATAATTCTTGTCATTTATCCCTTTACCCATCAATAGTTTGACAAATATCCCATTTGCTTGACAAATATCCCTGAGCCTTTTAATCCTAAAAAAATCGTTGTTAGTTTGCAATAAAAAAACAAATGAACAGCAAACCCAAAATCAACTTTTTTTTACTCTTAGCTATTGTCTTTTTCACGATAATCAGCATTCTTATTTTGACTTCTTCATTTATAAATTTATAAACTTTAATATTATGAAACAAAAACTTTTCATTTCAATCCTGATTTTTGTCGCTTTTTTTCAAACAAATGCACAAAATGATTCTACAAAATTATTTCATAGACAATACGAAATTGGATTAGGAACAAACTACGACATTCAAAATTCAGCGGTAAATGGTCTTACAGTTTTTAAACTTACACAAGATGCGTACACGTACGGAGTTAGACCTCATTTGCCTAAAACATTAGGAAACATTGTAGGAGGATTTTGGTCATTTAGTTTTACATACTTAGCAATGATTTGGCCTCATGAATTTGGACATTTCAGCAGAGCAAAACAAGTTGACGGTCTTTTTAAAATTCACAACATTGGATTGCCATTCCCATATACAACAATGCACTTACCTGATGAAATTTCGCTTGAACAAAACGCCCTGACAGTTATTGGAGGATTTGAGGTTAATTATTTGACAGCCAGAAATATTCAAACCGATTTTTTTGAATATAATGGAGCTTACAACGATGCCCTTTCACTTGCTTTTGCTCACAGAATGATGTATACAGTTTATACAAGCATTGTTATCCCTCAAAATCCTTCAACTCCTGAAACATGGATAAATACAGGTGGCGATCCTGTTCATATTTGTCTTCCTGTTTGGAAAAATTACTCAAATGGACAGGTTTTTATGTCCGATAGTTCTGTAAATCCGGGTTTAGTTAAATATTATAATGAATCTTCGCTATTTGCAACTTTTTGGAACCTCGCCGATCCAACTTTTTACAAAGAAATAGCGGCTCTGTTTGGAGATGTGAAAGATGGAAAAAAACCATGGTATATTATTGGTAATGAAACAACAGGATGGAGCTACGGCACAACTTTTAACACATCTGTTTTAGGATATGAACTTTATTTGAATAATTTTCTTAAAGTAAACGATAAATTATATATGATTTACTTCAAATACGGAAGACCTTTTAAAAACAATGCGATTGGTGTTTATTCGCCTAATTTGTATGAAAATAAAAAAATTAAATTGGGAGCAAGTGTTGAAATTTTCGACCAAGATATCTACGGAAAAGGATTTGCAAGTTATGCTAACGTAAGTTATAAATTCTACAAAAAATTATCTTTAAACATTCAGGCAGGATACAAAACAGATGGATATGTTCTTGGTAAACAACTTAATGAGGGTTTTTTAGGTTTCTTCAGCTTGAAATATGATGTGTTTAATTCATTGTAAATCATTAAAAATTTGATCTATTTTATTTGCAAACAAAAAATATTGTTCGTATTTTTGCGAACAATGTTTTAATTATGTCCAAGAAAACAATTTATACAGAAGAACAAAAACGAATTGCCCGAATAGCAAAGGCTTTGGGACATCCTGTGAGGGTGTACATTATCGATTTTTTATCGAAACAAAGTTGCTGTTATAGTGGCGATATATCTGATATTCTGCCAATTGCAAAATCTACTCTTTCTCAACATTTGAAAGAATTAAAAGACGCTGAACTCATCCAAGGAGAAATTGAAACTCCAAAAATCAGGTATTGCCTTAATACAAAAAACTGGGAATTGGCGCAAACTTTATTCAAAGGCTTATTCAAATTATAAAAAAATTTACCTTTAATGTTCGTTCTTTTGCGAACTACGAACAAAAACTAAAAGAACAATTATGGAAATTAAAGTACTAGGAACAGGTTGTCCAAAATGCAAATCTTTGGAAGAAGCTACAAAAAAAGCAGTAGCTGAACTAAATCTTGACGTAACTGTTGAAAAAGTTGAAGACATTATGAAAATAATGGAATTCGGCGTAGCTTCAACTCCGGCTCTTGTTGTTGATAACAAGGTTGTTGTGAATGGTCGTGTACCTTCTGTATATGAGATCAAACAGTTTTTAACCAATTAAAACATAAAAATCATGAAAAAAATTTCAATTTTATTATTCCCTGTTTTGTTGATGTTTATTGTATTTTCTTGCAAAAATGAAAAAACCAACGAAAATAACGAAACAAAAGTAACCGAAAATGTTACAGATAGTAATTCAGATGCTACTTTGCAAGTAATTTATTTTCACGGAACAAACCGTTGTGCAACTTGTAACGCCGTTGAGGATAATGCAAAAAATCTACTTGAAACAGAATATTCTTCTGAACTTGAAAACGGAGCAATTACTTTTCAATCTTTAAATATGGAAGAAGAACAAAATAAGGAAATAGTTGAAAAATACTTAATTAGCTATTCAACTTTGTTGCTTATTAAAGGAGAAAAAGTAACTGATTTAACAGATATGGCTTTCCAATATGCTAAAAATGACCCCGAAGGTTATAAAGAGATTTTAAAAGAAGAAATTAAAGAAAACTTATAAATCTGAAGACAATGAAACAAATATTCTTAATTCTTTTTGTGAGCATTATTGCAAGTTCTTCAATTTTTGCGCAAAAAAGCAAAAAAACAGTTGAAGTTCTTTATTTTAAAGCTAATCTTACTTGTTGCCAGGCTAAGGCTTGCAATACAATTGAAGCTGATATAAAAAAAATAATTGAAGATAATTATGATGAAAATGTTACTTTCAAACAAGTAAAACTAGACGACGAAGCGAATAAACCTTTAATTGAAAGATTTAATGCTAAATCACAAACAGTTGTTCTTGTTAAATATTTTCGGACAAAAGAAAAAGCAACAGTTGATGTTTCAGAGATAGTAAAACAATATGCCTACGACAAAAAAGTTGAAGACTTCTCAAAAAAATTCACTGAACAGATAAACATTCTTTTAAATTAATATTTGATGAATTTTTTACAAAACATTTTATCAAATTCCGATTTGCCGATTTTGTCTGCATTTATACTCGGGCTGATGACAGCAATCAGCCCTTGTCCACTTGCAACGAACATAACTGCAATTGGTTACATAAGCAAAGATATTCAAAACCGAAAAAAAGTTTTTCTGAACGGAGCTATTTACACTCTTGGGCGCGCAATTACCTATACATCAATAGGTTTAATCTTTTTCTTTGGTGCAAATAAATTCAAAATTTCAGGTTTTATTCAACATTGGGGAGAAAGAGTTCTTGGTCCTTTATTGATAGTGATAGGAATTTTAATGCTTGGCATAATCAAAATAAAAATGCCGGGAAGTGGAAAGCTTCAGGAAAAAATGTCGAACAAAGAACAAAAAAGTTTTTGGGACGTCTTGCTTCTGGGAATTGTTTTTGCACTTGCTTTTTGTCCATACAGCGGTGTTTTATATTTCGGAATGCTTATACCAATGACAGTTTCTAGCGCATCCGGACTTTATTTGCCGGTTGTTTTTGCAATTGCTACAGGTTTACCTGTCCTTATAATTGCTTGGTTAATAGCCTTTTCATTATCTAATGTCGGTAAATTTTACAATAAAATGAAAACGTTTGAAAAATGGTTCAGACGAATTATTGCCGTAATATTTATTGGCGTAGGAATATATTATTCAATTATTTACTACATAATTTAAAAAAAATGAAACGAACATGACAAAATTAATTATTAACTCATACAGTATAATGAATATTTTGTCATCAAGTTCCATCTGACCCTAATATAAAATTAAAAAAAAACAGATGAAAATAAATAAAAAATACGAAATGTTTGCCACATTCGTAATAATGGTTTTTTTAATGACCATGATAGTCTCTTTTACTAGTGTTTCCATTAACAATGGTTTTACTAATCATTTCTTAATGAGTTGGTTAAAATCATGGACTATTTCTTATGTAATTGCCCTACCTGTGGTAATATTTGTAATGCCGTTATCTAAAAAAATTGTAAGCAAATTAGTAGAAGACCCCAAAAATTAAAATGGAAACAAAAAAAGAATTTAAAATACTTGGTTGGATTGTTGTAGTTTTTCTTGCTGTATTTTTCCTTCCTATTGAAAGTGAAAGTTTTAACACTGCCATTGCAGCAACTTTGGATTTAGCAAAATGGTATGCACGAGAACACGTTATTTTATGTTTATTGCCTGCGTTTTTAATAGCCGGAGTAATAGCAATATTCGTGAGTCAGGGTTCTGTGCTGAAATATTTTGGAACAAATGCAAAAAAGTGGCTGGCATATACAATCGCATCAGTTTCCGGAACAATATTAGCCGTTTGCAGTTGCACAATTTTACCGCTTTTTACAAGTATTCACAAAAGAGGCGCAGGTTTAGGTCCGGCAATAGCTTTTTTATATTCAGGTCCGGCAATAAACATTCTTGCAATTATTCTTACAGCTAAAATTCTTGGTTTTGAAATGGGAATAGCAAGAGTAATAGGAGCTATATTTTTTAGTATTATTATTGGGCTGGCGATGTCATTTATATACCGAAAAGAAGAAAAAACAAAGAAGGAACAACAAATGAACATTCAAGCTATTCCTGAAAAAAGACCGTTATGGCAAACTGCTTTTCATTTTTTCACTTTGGTTGTGATTTTAGTTTTTGCAAACTGGGGAAAACCCGGCGAAGGAGTAACTTCAGGTGGTTGGTTCTGGATTTGGAGTAATAAATGGTTAATAACTGCTTTTTTTGGATTATTTCTTGTTTTTTCATTGATAAAAATTCTAAAAATAAAATGGCAATGGGTATTTGGTGCTGCAATAGTTACTGCAATTTCGGCATTTGCATCTTCTATGTTTATTGAAAATGCTAAATTAGTTCCACTAATTCCAATGGTTGTTGCAATTGTATCAATTTCATTTATTGCTTTAAAAGATAAAAACGAACCTGACAACAAAGAATGGATTTTATCTTCCTGGGGTTTTACAAAACAGATTATTCCTTTATTAGCTATTGGAGTTGTAATAGCAGGATTTTTACTTGGCTCAACACACGATGGAACAACAATTGCCGGAGTAATTCCAAACGAATGGATTGCCAATTTAGTTGGAGGAAACTCACTATTCTCAAATTTTTTTGCGTCAATTGTTGGAGCATTTATGTACTTTGCAACATTAACCGAAGTGCCAATTTTACAAGGACTTATTGCTGCCGGAATGGGAAAAGGTCCTGCGTTGGCTTTATTATTAGCCGGTCCGTCACTTTCATTGCCTAACATGTTAGTAATCAGAGGAGTTATTGGAACACAAAAAACTGTTGTTTATGTCGTTTTAGTTGTAATTATGGCAACAATTTCCGGAATTATTTATGGTGGATTATTTTAACCTGAAAAAATCAAGAGTAATATTTCAAAAAGATTTTAAGTCTGGTTTAAAATTCTAATTTTGCCAACCGAAAACATTTAAAAAACTCATAAATTTAAAAAATTATGGTTAACGAAGTTATTGGTTGGTTTGGAGCGGCTTTATTTGCTATTTGTGCGTTACCACAAGCTATAAAAACATTTAAAACAAAAAAAGCTGACGATTTATCGTGGCTTTTTCTTCTGCTTTGGTTTTTTGGAGAAATTTTTACTTTTGCTTATCTGATTATTGATGACATAAAAATAAATACAACTCATTTTCCACTATATATCAATTATTTTTTCAATACTGTAATTGTAATTTATTTGATGTATGCTAAAAAAGTCTATAAATCAGGTGCAAAAATAAAAAATGTAGCTTTCAAAAAGGCAGCTTAAAACAAAATGAAAAACCCAAAAGACTACATACCAACTCATAAACACGATACCGAAAAAATAGACGAACTAGCAAAAATCGGCTACCCATTTTACAAACCTATTTTATACGAATTATTTGAATGGATTCAGGATTATAATTGGCCTGTTGCTCAGAAAATTACACCAATTTTAAGAGCCGCAGGAAAAGATATTATACCAGTAGTAAAAAAAATTCTAAAAACAGATGATGATATTTGGAAATACTGGATTTTACAACAGGTTTTGTACAAAATGCCCATCAGTATTGTTGAAATTCTCAAACCAGAATTAACAAAAATATCCGAAAATCCAACAGCAAAAGAAAAACACGAAGAAGTTGATATTGAAGCCAAAGACATTTTGGAGAAACTAAATAATTAATTGAAAATGAAATCATTTTTAATATTCATATTTTTCTCATTTCCTGCAATTATTTTTGCGCAAGACACTATTATTACTAACACTTACGTACAAAAAGTAAGGGATTACGAATGTAAAATAACTCACGAAGCTGTCGACAAAATCTTTGTCGAAACTCAGTGCAAAAAATTAAAAGATTTAAACCAAATCGCTGATTCTGTTATTTTGTATAATGATTTTTGGGACGTAATTGAAAATATTATTGGTGAAAAACTCACAGAAAAACACCATGAAATAATACGCAAGAACACCGAAATGAACATCGTTTCAATGAATTTTGTCGAAAGAATTATCACTTTCGACAAAGATAGTGCTTATGTTCAAACTTGTAAATACTACAAAAACATAAATGATGCGTATTGCTGGGAAAAAAAATACTATTTCGGAAATTCTGTTTTAGTAATTGAAAATCAATTCAGAGAACAGGAAATATGGAGCTACCAAAAAATTAACAATTCTTGTTATAAAGTAAGCACAACAAATGAAATTTCAACTGAAACCGGTTACGTAAAAAAGTTGCTTCCTCTTATTAAAACCGGAAAATTTTACACATTAAATAAAAATCTGGACACTGTTTTTGTGGAAGAATACGATAAAAAAGGAAAAATAATTGACTATTTACCATATAAAAACGTAGAAATATCAGATAGTGTTTATCTTTTTGTTGAAGAAATGCCTGTTTTTGAAGGTGGAGATATAGCTCTAAGACTTTTTATCGCTCAAAACATGGTGTTTCCATTTCAATATATTGAATGTGATATTTTAAGTACAATCTACATCAGATTTGTTGTTCTAAAAACCGGCGAAATTGCAAACTTAGAAATTATAAGAGGAACAGATTATTTCCTTGATTTAGAAGCCTTAAAAGTAGTTTCATTATTGCCAAACTTTACGCCCGGAAAACAAAATGGGAAACCAGTAAATGTTTATTTTTCATTGCCGGTTCACATTGATTTGAATTAACCAAACATTAATTTCAAAAAAAAAATAGAGAAATGAAACGAACATGTAAAAATAATTATTTACACACAAGGAAATGATTATTTTTTCGTGGAGTAACATCTGACAATAATGTAAAAATA
>JAFGUD010000032.1 GCA_016938685.1 Bacteroidales bacterium
AAACTCCAAATTTGCTAGTTATTCTTAATCGTCAGGATTATTTGTGAACCGACCAAAGGGAGTTCACGAAGTAATAATCCGGGTTAAGTTCTATTAACAAGGCTACTAAATTAACAAAAAAAATCATTCTAAGATAAATAAATTTGACAAAATTATTCAGAGAAATCATCATAACAAGAATTATAAAGTCTAGATTCTTTTTTCCAAAGACACTTATCAAAATTCACATAAATTCACTTTAAAAAAACACAAACACAAACTTAGACAACATGTTTTCAACTTCACCTATCTTTTAGCTTGAAAAATTGAATAAATTAGATATATTTGAAGTCAATAACACTAAAAACTTAAAATCATGAGAAGTAAAATTATTTCAATAAGTCTTATTTTTGTTTTTTTCGCACTAATTTTTGTGGGATGCAAAAAAGGCGAAAACGATCCGGCTCTTAGTTTGCTATCCAGAAAAGCTAGGTTGACCGGCATTTGGAACTTAACAGATGCAAACTACACCATTAAAAACAACAACAATAATACTACGGTTTATAGTTATGATGGTGATAGCGAACTAATGACTGAAACTTTCACTGGAAATAACAATTCAGGAACAGAAACATACACATACTCAAAAATTTTAACAATTAATAAAGACAATTCATACAATGATCTTGAAACAATTGTAAATGGAGGAACTAGTACTTTTGAAACTGAAGGTTTTTGGTATTTTGCTCCGTCTAACGATGAATTGGACGTTAAAAATAAGGAACGAGTTGTCTTTGAAATCACAAAAATTACACATACAAGTGATAACGATAATAATTGGTTTGACTCATATTCCGGAGCTACCAATTCAAGAGTAGATGTTTTTCTTCTAGACCAATTAAGTAACAAACAAATAACAGTTTTGTTTGATTATACAGCAACTGACGATGACGGATTAGTGTATAGTATTTCCGGAAGCGCAGTTTTTAGTCAAGAATAAATCACACATAAACTCAAACCCTATTCACATAAATTCATTTTAGAAGTACTTATTAACAAATTTTTTCGTGTTTTTTGACGAAATGTTTTTGAGTTCAAGAAATAAAAAATATTTTTGCTATATTAAAATTAACTTAAAAAATTAAACTATGAACAAAAAATTAGTTGCAATAGGTATGATAGCAATTATGCTAGCTACTGTTTTTGTAGGTTGTAAAAAAGGTGAAAATGACCCTGCTTTATCTCTTCTTTCTCGTATCGCAAGAATAACAGGTACATGGCAAATGACTTCTGGTGAATGGACTACTAATTATCAATACATTGATTCTGATTATGGTTACAATTCAACAACTACATATGAAGTAGATGATGACTCTTGGACTAGAACTTATACTTATATGCCAACAGGTGAATTTGCAGGTGACAATTACACAGACATTACTACTTATACCGTTGAATATGAAATGACTATTGAAAAAGACGGTACTTTTAAAATGGAAGAAAAAGACACTTATAACTTTGATGGTAGTATTTATTTTGAAACAACAAAAGAAGAAGGTGTTTGGTATTTTGCTGGAGCAAACAAAGATTTAGATGTGAAAAACAAAGAAAGAGTAATTTTCCAAGTTGAAAAATACACTTCAATTGATAGTGATGGAGATACTTATACAAGGAATTATGAAGGTCGCTCTCAAAATGGTGATTATTTATTATTGTTAGACAAATTAGCAAAAGACGAAATGGTAGCCGTTATGGAAACTTCTTGGTCTGATACTGATGAAAACAGTGAAACAACAGGAACTCAAACTATGGTTAAACTTGACTAATAGTATTCTCTGTGAAATTAAAAAAACACCTCTTTTGAGGTGTTTTTTTTTATAAACTTTTTTTTTTTCTAAATAATACGTAGATTTGTTTTTTAATCACAAAATTTTAAATTATGAAAAAATTAAGTTTTCTAACAGTTATTGCTTTTTTAAGTCTTTTATTTTTCAGTTCTTGTGAACCTAAAAGTGAATTTGATTTAAAATTAGACAAAAAAGTTTACACTCCCGGAGAAACTATTAAAATTCAATTTACAGCTAATGCAGATTGGGATGAGTACGCATGGGTTGGTATTGTTCCTTCAGATGTTCCTCACGGTAAAGAATCTGAAAATGATGCAAATGATATTTCATATCAATACATTAACAAAAAAACTTCCGGCACATTTGAATTTTATGCTCCAGATGAACCAGGAAAATACGATTTTAGAATGAATGATTCCGATGATTCTGAAACCGGCTTAGAAATTTCTTCTGTTTCTTTTGAAGTAAAATAAATATTCTATTATTTATTAAATTGAGGTTGCCACTATTGGCAACCTTTTTTACTTTACTGTAAACCAGCACATTAACTTTTATTAAGACAAAAAACTCTTTTTTTCTTGTTTTTCTCCAAATAATATTGTTTCTTTGTTTAGAATTATTCTAAATAAAAAATAAATATTATGTTTAAAGAATTTCCCTCTATAGATGATAAAATGCTTCAAGTAATTGATAATAACGGTAAAATTATTAATGAAAAATATTTTCCTAAACTTGAAGACGAAAAAATTGTAAAAGCATACAAGGATATGCTTTTTGAACGAACTGCTGATTTAATGACTGTTTCGTACCAAAGACAAGGTAGAATTTTTACTTATCCGCCAAATTACGGACAGGAAGGTATTCATATTGCCGCCGGAATGGTTATTCGCGATAATGACTGGGTTGTTCCGGCTTTTCGGGAACTTGGCGTTTATCTTTCAAAAGGTGCTACACTGAAAGAGATATTCCTATACTTTATGGGTTATGAAGACGGAACCGTCTTTAAAGACGCAAAAAACATTATGCCTATTTCTGTTCCTATTGCTTCTCAGTTTACTCATGCGGCAGGTCTTGGATATTCAATAAAATACCGCAAACAAGACGATGTAGTATTTGCTTTTATTGGCGATGGAGGAACATCAGAAGGAGATTTTCACGAAGCATTAAATTTTGCTGCTGTTTGGAAAGTGCCTGTTGTGTTTGTTGTACAAAATAATCAATATGCAATTTCAACATCTAAAGAAGATCAGACAATTTCAAAAAACTATGCTATAAAATCGCTAGCATACGGTATGGAAGGAATAAAAGTTGACGGCAACGATATTTTTGCAATGTACTCGGCTTTTGACTATGCCAGAGAATATGCTAATTCCAGCAAAGGTCCAGTTTTGATAGAAGCTTTAACATACCGAAAAGGTGCTCACACAACTTCTGACGACCCCACAAAATACAGAACAAAAGAAGAAGAGCAAGAATGGGAAGATAAAGATCCATTGAAAAGACTTAGAAGTTATTTGATTTCCAAAGATTTAATTGAAGAAGAAAACGAAGAAAAACTTATAACCGAGTACAAAAAAGAAATTGACAGAATTTTTGAAGAAGCTGAAAATTATGGTTCTTATGATCTTGATGATGTTTTCAAACATTTGTATGCAGAAATGCCTGATGACTTAAAACAGCAAAAATTGGAGCATGAAAAATTTCTAAAATGGAAAGAAGAAAAATTTCCGGTAAAATAATTTACTCAAAGTAATTTTCAAATTAAAAAATTGACAAATTTTCAAATTAGTATCAAATGAAAACAATGAATATAGTTAACGCAGTTAACGACGCAATAGATATAAAATTAGCCGAAGACAAAATTGTAATAGCTTATGGCGAAGATGTTGGAAAAGAAGGTGGAGTTTTTAGAGTTACCGAAGGACTACAGCAAAAGTACGGTAAAGAAAGAGTTTTTGACAGCCCTCTTGCTGAATCTGCAATTTTGGGAACAGCTGTAGGAATGGCTATTACAGGTTTACGCCCTGTTGTTGAAATGCAATTCTCGGGATTTGCATATCCGGCTTTTAATCAGCTTATTTCTCATGCTGCTAGAATTCGTAATAGAACAAGAAGTCGCTACAGTACGCCAATTGTTATGAGAATGCCTTATGGCGGTGGAATAAATGCTTTGGAGCACCATTCAGAAAGTATGGAAGCTCTTTACGCTCATATTCCGGGTGTAAAAGTTGTAATTCCTTCAACGCCACACGATGCAAAAGGTCTTATGATTTCTGCTATCGAAAGTGATGACACAATAGTTTTTATGGAGCCCAAAAGAATATACCGTGCAATAAAACAAGAAGTTCCTGAAGAAAAATTTACAATTCCTATTGGTAAGGCTAAATTACTGCAAAAAGGGTCAGATTTAACTATTGTAACTTATGGTGCATTAGTCAGAGAAGTTCAAAAAGCAAGCGTTCTTGCAAAAAAAGACGGAATTTCGGTTGAAATTATTGATTTACGAACAATTTATCCGATTGATAGAGAAACAATTGCAGAATCTGTGCGAAAAACAGGTAGAATAATGACAGTTGCCGAAAGTCCTACTAGTTTCAGTGTTGCATCTGAGATAACTCAAATTGTTACTGAAGAAGCATTTTTGAGTCTTGAAGCACCACCAAAACGGGTAACGGGTTTTGACACAATAGTACCATTGCCAAAAGGTGAACATCATTATATTATTTCACCCGAAAAAATCTATTACGAAATTCTAAGAACTGTAAACTATTAAACAGTTGTCGAGTTTACCAGTAGTCGAGTTTACCAGTTCATAAAACTATAAAAACTTTCAAACTCGATTACACGATAACTAAATACTCAAAAACTACAAAAAAGATGAAATATATATTTAATTTTCCGGACATTGGCGAAGGTTTAGAAGAAGGAACCATCGTTGAATGGCTTGTAAAAAAAGGACAAAAAATAAATTCCGGCGATATTTTAGTTACAATGGAAACAGATAAAGTTGTAGCTGAAATTCCGTCACCTAAAAACGGCATTATAAGTGATATTTATGGTAAAATCGGCGAAATCATAAAAGTTGGCGAAGCTCTTGTTGAGATAGAGCTTGAAGAAGATGAATCTACCGAAGATAAACCAAAAATGGAGATGGTTGAAGAAGAAGGTGCAGGCGTTGTTGGAACACTTGAATTAGCCGGCAATAGTGCAATTATGACTGCAAGTGCAGAAGGTTTTGAAAATTCTGAAAAACCAGAAAATAAAAACAAAAAAGCGTTAGCAACACCTGTGGCAAGAGCTATGGCAAAAGACTTTGGCGTTGATATTAACAAAGTTATCGGAACAGGACCTGCCGGAAGAGTAATGAAAAAAGATATTCAGGATTATTACGATAATTTGCACAAAACTTCGAATAAAAATGAAAAATCAAGTTCAACCTCAGTTTCAGAAGATTCTGTTGAGATAGAAAATTTGACTCAAATTCGCAAAACTATTGCTTTGAATATGATAAAATCAAAGCATAATGCGGCTCACATGACTTTGTTTGACGAAGTTGAAATCAGTGAATTAGTAAGAATAAGAGAAAAATTCAAAAATCACAAAGAAGGATTGAAACTGACGTACCTGCCATTCATACTAAAAGCTGTTGCAATTTCGCTAAAAAAACACAAATCTCTCAACTCTGAAATGGATTTGGAAGGCGGAAGACTTATTTACAAAAAATATTATAATATAGGTGTTGCAGTTGATACCGAAAGAGGTTTGGTTGTGCCTGTAATTAGAAATGTTGACAAACTTTCAATTACAGATATAGCTGAGCAGCTTAAAACTTTAATCGACAAAGCAGCAAATAATCAAATTACTTTAGATGACATGAAAGGAGGAACTTTTTCTGTCACAAGTTATGGATCGATAGGTGGGAAATTTGCAGTTCCTGTAATAAATTATCCACAAGCAGCAATTTTGGGAATTGGGAAAATTTCTCAGCAACCTATTGTTAAAAATGGAGAATTAGCAGTTGGCACTGTTTTACCATTGTCTATTTCTGTTGACCATAGAATTGTGGACGGAGGCGAAGTAACCAGATTTATTAATACATTGTCGGATTATTTGTCAGAACCGGCTAGTTTAATAATAGAATAAATGAATTGACTGAATGATTTAATAATTATTTCAGCTAACGGTTTAACAACGCTAAAAAACTTGAAAACTTTATAAACTACACTACTAAAATGCAATACGATATAATAATAATTGGTTCAGGTCCAGCAGGATATGTTTCTGCAATCAGAGCCGGACAATTAGGCATGAAAGTCGCAATTGTCGAAAAAGAAGCTGTTGGCGGTATGTGCCTAAATTGGGGCTGTATTCCATCAAAATCGATGATTGAAAGTGCCAAACTTTATCAAAAAATCTTGAAAGATGCACTGAAATTCGGCATTGAAGGAATTGACAAAAAACAGCTTTCTTTTAACTATAAAAAAGCTAGTCAAAGAGCAAATTCAATTGTGAAAAGATTAACAAAAGGTGTTGAATTTTTATTGAATAAAAACAAAGTTGAAATTGTAATCGGCGAAGCAAAAATTGTTAATGGAAATGCAGTTTCGGTTAACAACAGACTATTAGAAACAAAAAACATTATGATTTCGACAGGAGCAAAATTTGAACATCTTCACAAAAGTTTAAAAAAGGAGGTTTCGGTCAAAGAATTTTTTGAATTATCTGAAATGCCTGATAATGTGCTTGTTTTTGGTTACGATGCTCCTTCGATAGAAATAACACAAATGCTTTCGATGATTGACAAAAACGTTACTCTTCTTGTTCCTGATGAAAAAATTATGCCAATGGCTGATGATTTTTTGGTGGATTATATGAACAAAATTTTGATTAAAAATAAAGTTAAAATTCATACAAATATTGATTTTTCGAATTTGGATATCAACGAAGAAAGTGTAAAAATAGGCGAAGAAGAAATCCCATACGACTTGATTGTCAATTTAGGAAAAAGACAAGCTGTTGTTCCTAAAAGTGATATTAAGATTGAACTTGAAAACAGTTTTATAAAAACAGATGACAATTTGAGAACAAATATTTCTTCGATATTCGCTGTTGGTGATGTTAACGGGAAAAGCAGATTCGCTCATATTGCTTCAGCCGAAGGATTATTTGTTATCAATAGTTTGAATGGTGTAAAAGCTGAATTGGAATTTGAAAAATATCCACTTAATATGTACACAGTACCGGAAATGGCTCAAATTGGAAAAACAGAACAAAAACTAAAAAAAGAAGGAATAGATTACAAAATCAGCGAATTTTCACTTGCGGCAAATGGCAAAGCACTAGCAGAAGGCAACAACGAAGGCGTTATCAGAATATTATCCGAAAATAAATACGGTGAGGTTTTGGGCGTGCAGATTGTGGCAGAACACGCAACAGATTTAATATCAGAAGCATCGGCATTTTTGCAGTTGGAGTCAACCGTTTATGATGTTGCAAAAACTGTTCATGCGCATCCTACAATTTCTGAAGCCTTTATGGAAGCCGGATTTGAAGGAGTCGACTTTGCAATTCACAAATAATATTTTCATGATAATTTTTAAAGAAAAATACGATTTACCTGATTATTCAATAATCGAATCGAAAAAAGATTTTGATATAAATATATGGCAACCCGAAGAAATATATGTTGTTCTTGGTCGTTCAGATTCTTTTGAACAGGCTGTAAACAATAGAAATAATGTTCATTTACACTACACTGTTGTAAAACGTCCTTCGGGTGGTCATACTGTTGTTGTTTCGCCAAAAACACTTGTAATATCAGCTGTTTTTAGAAACTCAAACATTAAATCAAAAGAAGTTTTTACAAAATTGAACACTTTTATTATTAAAGTTCTAAAAGAATTTGGTGTTGAAAATTTGCAGGAAAACGGAATTTCTGACATTTCGATAGGCAATAAAAAAATATTGGGGTCTTCGATATACAAAAAACCCAATTTTACTTTTTATCATGCAGTCTTAAATCACTCCGAAGAAGTAGATTTAATACAAAGTTTATTAAATCATCCACGTCGAGAGCCGGACTATCGAAAAGGACGTTCTCACAAAGATTTTGTGACTTCTTTGGCAGAAGCCGGATATGATTTTTCGATAGAACAACTTGTCGAAAAATTAAGATTTGAGAGTAAAAATATTTAGTCTAAAATCATATCCAATTTTGTATTTTCGCCATATTCGATATTTGCGGAAATGCTACCAATCTCTTCATTTAAACTTCCTTCAAAAATTTTAAAATACCTTGTGATAATGTCATTGCTACTATTTGCAAATTCTGTTGAATTTAATATAAATTCAGCTTTTCCATCTTGGTCAGTAGTCATTTGAAGTGTTGCAAATTGGGGCGCATTGGCAAAAGTAGGGTCATCAAACATATAAATAGTATATCCGTATCCTGCGTTATTTAAGTTATGCTCTTTAACAGTAATTGTAACAACCGTATTTTTGGAATCACCTATTGTTATTGTTAAATTAGTGCTTTCGCCGTATTCAATATTTGCTGAAATACTTCCTAATATTGCCGGATTATCAAAAGTACCTGTGGATTCTTCAAAAACTTTAAAAGTTCTTGTTATAATATTATAAGTATCATCTACAAATTCTCCTGGTTTTAATAGAAATTCAGCTTGTCCGTCTTGATTAGTAATCATTGTTATTTTTGAAAACATTTGATCATCAGCAAAATTATCATTGTCAAACATACAAATTGTATAACCCGCTCCTACGTTATTTCCTGCAGTATCAATTACAGTTATTAAAGCATACGAATTTTTGATTTTTATGCAACTGCTAAAAACTAAGATTGTTGCAACAAAAAAAAAGAATAAGGTTTTTTTCATGATTATTAGGTTTAGAATTTTTTGCTAAACTATTAGTAATATTTTTAACAAAAGTGCGTGGTGGTTTTTTTAATGTGTATTTGTGCTTTTATAGTTTATTTTTTTGTGTTTTTCTAATAATTAAGGTTAAAAAAAGTAATTATTTTTTTAATATCTCAGAAAACAGTTCAATAAATTTGGTGGCAAAAAAACATATTGTTAAAAAAAAGCTCTCCGAGAAAAATTCATCGGAGAGCCTGCTATGAAGAGAAAAATTACGTTTAATTTAGGTTTTCCCAACTACTTCCTGTATAAACCTTGAGCTTGCTGTCATTAGTGTCAAAATAAATACTGCCGGCTTGAGGGCTTAAAGGAGGCGTTGATAACGCCGGAGCATTAAGTAATTGACTAACATTAAATGTCCCTCCGGAAACAGCTCCATCTCCCATATCTATATTATCATTATCTACATCCGGAGAGATAGTATTTGTATTTCCATCGCGTTGCCAAAATTTATCGCCTCCGGAAGAAATAACTATTTCATCAATGTCCCATTTTACAGCTAAGTTTTCTCGTAATGCTTTCCTTTCAATATCAGAAACAGCATCAGAATACATCATTATCTCAGCAAAATCACCATCCCAAAAGCCAACCGAAGTGTAATCGCCACCTCCTATTTTTAAATTCGCAATACCATCTGAAATATCATTTACAGGTAAATTGCTAATTGCTTGTAAACTTCCATTTATATAATATTCAAAAGCTTTACCCGGCTCCCAAACAACTTCAACAATTAAAAAATCATTTTGCCCCAAACTTGTAATACATCCTGAAGCCGAAGCCCATGTTAATTCTTCAAAAATGAAATTATCTTGGTTTCCAAAGGCAAATTCTCTATTATCTCCGGTTGTTAAATATTTAGAAATAATTGCCATTCTGTTTGTGCTGTTTGGTCTAACAACAGCAACCATTGTTAATCCTCTTGAATTATTATGCAGTTCAATATCTCCTGCACTCATTACATCATTACTGCCGTCAAAATGCACTACGTTTTTACCATTTTGAAAATCAGTTAATAAAACCGGTTGAGCACCCGAACCTCCAGTAAAAACAATACTATTTTCCAAGTCTGTCCATGTGGTAACGTAACTTCCGTCTGAGCCTGATAATTGGCTGGCATCTAACCAACATTCTAAGTTTGTTATATCTGTTGGAAGTTTTTTTACTGTTACGTTTTTTTCTCTGATTATTCTAATTTCTCCACCAATTTTTTCTAGTTCAAGATAACCACCGGGAGAAATAACTCTTGTTTCTGTAGAACCGTCCAGTGTATTTCCGTTTGCATCAAGAAATAATCTATTTTCGCCTGTATTAAAAAACATTCTAATATTTCCTTCCGGAGTCATTGATATATTTGAAGGAAGAGTAATTGTGATATCAGATGCATCTGTATCTGCTGTTAGAAAATTGAACTGAAAAGTTTGAACATCTCCGTCATAATCTGCACTTGTGTTAATTACTTTTGGTATTTGACTTCTACTGTCTTGAATTTTTAACCATTCAACAGAATTGTCAGATTTAATATAAAACCCCTGACCAACATTGTAAATAATAGAAGTTGTAGCTCCGTCAATATTTTGACCAGTTGCTGATTGAATAACGATAGGTCCGTTTCCGCTTTCTTTGTATAATCTTAAAAAACAACCTTCATTTTGATCATTTGCATCAGGAATAGTAATAACTGTTGAAGTGGAAGCTCCGGCAATATAATAAACCTGATTAAAATCTGTTATAGTTGCTGTTCCACTTGTTGCGTCAAGATGATTAATGTCCATAAGTTCAAGGTCATTTCTATTGTATTTTCCGGCTATTCCGAGCCATCTGGTATTTCCTCCATCAGCAGTAGATAAAACAAATTTATCATTATCAGAATAAGCTCCTGCATCAGCCTCATATCTGTAGAAAGTTTCGTTTTCGATGACGTAACATAAATCATTGTCAACACCTGAAGCTGCTTCTGCTGAGGCTATTGTGATGTATTTTTGAGTTTCATCAGACAATTTAGTCCACTCAGCTCCATTATAAAAATAGAATCCGGGAACATCATCAGTTTGAAACACCATTAAACCGGTTGCAGGAGAAGAAATTACATCTTTTTGTGCAGACGTCATTCTTGGAATTAGCAATCCGCCGGTTGTTGATTGAATGTCGAACATTGCAGAAGCGTCTGCATCTGCTCCATTTGTGTTAACACTTATTCCTTGCGAAAAAGAATTAAAACTAAATAAGAATAATGTTAATAATAAAACAAAGGTAATTTTTAAATTTTTCATAGCTGTAAGATTTAAGATGCTGTTAAACAGTTAATTATGAGTCTAATTTTTAATTATTTTTTTTGTAATATTTTCATTTTCGGAAATAATATTTACGTAATAAACACCACTTGTATAATTTGATAAGTCTATTATTTCCATGTTGTTAGCATTGTTTATTGTGTTCATAATTTTACCTGAAACATCTACAATTCTTATTTCCGAATTCTGTTTAATATTTGAAATAGTACAAATTTTGTCTGTTGGATTTGGATAAATAATAATAGATAATTCATTGTTAATTTCATCATTAAAAACAGTAGGACTATTGTCGAATATTATAAAAAACCGATTATTTTCTTTTCCTCCGACAAAGTAAAAATCATAATAAAATTCAGGTGTGAGTTTTAATTTTACGTTTAATTTCTCGTCAAAAAAATACATGTTATCTGCGTAAATGCTTAACTCTGAAACAGAAAAAGAATAATTACCGGCAGAAGCTTTTAGTCCTATTGGAATTCTTGTTTGTTTAAAATCTTCGGGAATTGAATTTATTGCAATACCGCTTTGATTATCAAAATCTAGAGAATAAATTTGAGGAAAATTATCGTCTGCCACGAAAAGTTTACGTGCATCAAATTTTGAATCAAAGCCTAATGTTGCATCGTCAACAAGTCTGAAAATTGTCTGATCAGATAAATCGTTGCCTGTAATATCAAGTCGACAAATGCCAGTTTGAGGAGTTTTGTAAAAATCCTGAGAATTATGAATTCTGTAAGAACTTTTTATATCTATGGAGACATTATCAGTGTTTGTTTTTACAAAAAAACCTTGTCCTAGAGGAATATTTTTAGTAGCATCAGCAGTTCCAACACCATAAGTTCCACCAGAAGAAGGAACATAATATCTGTAATTTGGTTGTTCTCCACTTCCATTGTCGTCATCAAAAAGATAAATTGCATTTTCTGCTTGCGCCGGAATAGCTCCGTCAGCAACAGCTAAGTCCCAGTCAATAGCAGATGAATAAGGATTTCCAATTAAATTCCAACCTTGATTATTTGCCAATCCTCCAGAATTTTTGCGTAAGGTTTGTGTATAATCATCAACGTGAATAGTTCCTTCAAAAGAAATTGTGTTGCCTGATGAAAAATACGCATATCCTCTTGCATTTAATAGTTCGCTTCCGGTGTATGTGTACCAAGGTTCATAATCCCCCAACCCAGCCCATTCCATAGTTGCATCCCAGGCTAAAAAATACCCATTATTAAATAGAATAGTTGAAGCATTATTTATAGGACTGGCAACATAATGCCATTGAGTATTAGAGCAAAATCTTTGGACTGTCCCGTTAATATTGTTTGTATTTAAAATTAATGAACCATCGCCTGAACTAGATGAAGAAATTATAATTCCTGAATTTCCTGCGTTATTTACAAAAACATTATTAACTGTAAGAGCCTTGTTCTCAGCCACAACAACAGTATTCCCTGTGTTATTGATAGTTAAATTATTGCAAGTTGTTGGTGTTCCTGCATCTCCTAAAATGAACATATTTCCGGTTCCTTCAAAAACAAGATTTCCAAAATTATGATTCATAACAGTCTGATTGTTACCGTCAAAAGTAACTGTACTATTTGCGTTATAAGCATAATTGGCAAAATCTAAATCGCCATCAGTAAATTGTAATTCAGCTCCGGAATTTATATTCAAAGTTCCCGAAACTTTAATTAAGTCTCCGTCCATTTTAACAATTCCTGAAGTTCCTCTTCCTATATTCAAGTCGTTTGGAATAACTAAACTACTATTGCTTTTTATATTTAAAAAAGCTCCATCAGAAACATTAACTGTTTGTGCGTTTAATTTTGTTGAAAGCAAAAAAATAAAGGATACAATTAGGACAATTAGAGTAGAAATATTTTTTTTCATAGCCGTAAAATTAAATGTGAAAAATCATTATTATATACGGCTCAGAGGCAAGGTTAATTTAAGGTTTTTAACTCATTATTTAAGATATGTGAAAAAATAAGTGTTTTAACCTAATCCAAATTTTATTATTATTAATACAATCATTCATAAAAAAGACTACAAAAAAAACTGCTCGAAAATATCGAACAGTTTTATATACAAAAGAAGAACTCTTGAAAAAGTTTATCTTATTGGAAATATTTACAAAGTAGCAACCATTACTGCTTTAATAGTGTGCATACGATTTTCAGCCTGATCAAAGACAACAGAATTTTGAGATTCAAAAACCTCTTCTGTTACTTCAATTCCGTCAAGTCCAAATTTAGTATGAACTTCTTTGCCAACTTTTGTGTCAATATTATGGAATGCAGGTAAACAATGCATAAACTTAGCGTTTTTGTTTCCGGTTGTTTCCATAAGTTTTTTATTAACCTGATAAGGTAATAAAAGTTTAATTCTTTCTGCCCAAACTTCGTCAGGTTCGCCCATTGAAACCCACACATCAGTGTGAATAAAATCACACCCTTTAACAGCAGAAACATCGTCAGTAATTGTAATTTTAGCTCCGGTTTCTTTTGCTATTTGATTGCATTGGTCAACAAGTTCTTTTGCAGGTTGCAGAGATTTAGGAGCAATAATTCGTACATCCATTCCTAATTTTGCACCACCAACGAGAAGAGAATTTCCCATATTATATCTGGCATCGCCTAAATAAGCATAAGCAATTTCGTTAAGTGGTTTGCTTGAATGTTCTTGCATTGTAAGCATGTCAGCAAGAATTTGAGTTGGGTGATATTCGTTTGTTAAACCATTCCACACAGGCACACCTGCGTGTTTTCCTAATTCTTCAACTATTTCCTGACCAAAACCTCTGTACTCTATACCGTCATACATTCTGCCAAGTACACGTGCAGTGTCTTTCATTGTTTCTTTGTGTCCTATTTGAGAACCGGAAGGTCCTAAATAAGTAACATTAGCACCTTGATCGTGAGCAGCAACTTCAAAAGCGCAACGAGTGCGAGTTGAAGATTTCTCGAAAATAAGAGCTATATTTTTACCAACTAAATTTTTTTGTTCTATACCTGCATATTTTGCTGCTTTTAAATCAGCTGAAAGTTTTAGGAAAAATTTGATTTCTTGAGGAGTAAAATCTAAAAGTTTCAAAAAATTTCTGTTTTTTAAATTGAAAGCCATATCAAAATTGTTTTAAAGTTTAATTTCGCCAAAAATAGATTTTTTTTTCAAGTAAGTAAATATTTTAGAATTTTTAGTTTATTTTGTTTTTTTGTAAAAACAATAAAATGCTTAGCAATATGAAAATAAGCTCTTTAATACTGTTGTTTGTTGTAGTTTTTCTTGGAAAAAGTTTTAGTCAAACATACAATGAATTTATTAATCAAGCATATTCATGTGCCTATATTGAGAATGACTATTCAAAAGCCGCGAGTCTTTTTGAAAAAGCATTTGCATTGGAAGAAGCAAAAAGTGGAGAATTATATTATGCCGCTGAAATTAACTTTCAGTTGTCTAATTTTGATAAATCTAAGGAATATTTATCAAAATCAGTAGAATTAGGATATGCAAATTATTACTATTTAAAAGAACAAAAAAGATACGCAACACATTTTAAATCAAAAGAATGGAAAAAAATATTGAAGCAAACGCACAAAAATTATTTAGTTTTTTTAGAAGATTATCAAGCAATGAAAGAAAGTTTGTCGGGGTATTATAAAATCTCAAAAAAAATAGAAGGTAAAATAGATTTAAGAAATGATTCCTTGACTGTAAAACATCAGGGACACAGAAATACGTGTAGTGTTTTTGCAGCAACCGCTTTGATAGAATATCTAATTTGGGATAAATTTAACAAATCGGTAGATTTATCAGAATCGTATAATTATTGGGCAGCAAAAACTTATGCGCTCACAAACGAATACTTAAAAGATGCTTATACTTCTGTAGATGGATTGGCTGGATATTTAGCCGTTGAAGCGTACAAATATGGTAGCATGACAGAAAAAAACTGGCCTTATGAAAACACAAATTGGTACGATGATGAAGACGAACGTTGTTTAATTATTAATGAAACCCCTTCAAAAGAATGTTTTACCGGAATTCCTCCTGAAAATAGTAAAACGGCAAAATATCTTGCACAACCTGTTTTTATAGATAGAGAAAACATTGGACAATTTATTCTTCAAGAAAAAAAGCCGGTAGCAATGAATATTTTTTGGTATTTTGACGCTATTGACGAAGCCGGAAATTTTACAATTCCTTCTGAAAAAGATACAGATAAAGGAGGACACGTTATTTTGCTCGTTGGTTATGATTCGGAAACCAGAATATTTATTTTTCAGAATAGTTGGGGTACAAACTGGGGAACAGAAGGCTACGGAACAATTCCAGAAGATTACATAATAAACTACTACGAGCTTTTTGAGGTTTTCCCTTATGGCATTGATGCTTCAAATGATGAAAAAATAGAATATATAAAAGGAAGTATGGGGGTATCAGCAAATTTAATTGATTAGTTTTTTTATCATCCAAACGTCGCAGGCAGAATGTCCTGTGCCACCTTTTGAAGAACAAATATTTTTAAAACCGTAACTTTTGTACAAATTGATTGCAGCGTGCATATAAGGAAAAGTTTCCAGGTAAATCGACTCATAACCTGATTTAGAAGCAAAATCAATGCATATTTCAACCAGTTTTTTACCAATTCCTAATCCTCTGGCAATTTTTGAGAGGTAAAGTTTCTGTAGTTCAGCTATGTTTTCAGTAGAATTTTCAAGATGTTTAATTCCGCTCCCGCCTACAATGAAACCGTCAATCTCAGCTACATAATAAATTTCATTTTTGCCCTGATATGCTTCAAACATTCTTTCTGTATCTTTATCATAATAAGCTGTTCCAATTTTTTTCCCACCAAATTCTTCAAGAGTAGTACGAATTATATTGCAAATATTATCGTTATCTCGTTTTTTGATTTCTCTGTAAATAATCATTATATGAAATTTTTATTTTTAAGAACTTCAAAAATATGCAAAAATGTTTAATTTTGTCTTTATGAGTAAAAGCTTAAAAATATTTCTACTTTTTTTGGTTGTTTCTTCGAGTATTTTTGCCCAAAAATCAGAAATAGACAGTTTAAAAATTAAACTGAATAAATGCATAAATGACACAAATGATATAAATATTAGATTACAAATTATTGATTACTACATAAATGCAAACTCTGACACAGCACTTTTATACACATTTGTTGGCATTAAAAAATATGGATTGAACGATTTTGAGAAAGGTTTAACCTATTGTTTGCAACGTCTTTCGAGAATATATAAACACAAAGGAAATTATTTAATGTCTTTAAATATTTTACAAAAAGCCCTAAATAAAGCAGAAAGTAGCAAGTCTAAGGTGATTTTGTTATTAGAACTAACAGAGTTAAATCGAACATTAGAAAATTTTCAAGAAGCCATCATCAACGCAGACGAAGCCATTGTTTTATTAAAAGTAATAAAAGACATTACAAAAATTGACAACGCATATAATAGAAAAGCAGCTATATATTATGAAATGTTTGATTTTGAACAAACGATAATATATGTTGATAGTTCTTTGATTTATGCTAAATTAAAAAACGATTCGCTTATAATAGCTAGTAATTTTGAAATTTTAGGAGCTGTTCAGAACAATAATAATAATCATGATTTAGCTATTTTTTATTTTAATAAAGCCTTAGAGATAAATAATAAATTAAGAGATTCAAATGCAATCCAAAATAATTACTCCAATATCGCCATTACTTATTTTTTAAAACATGAATATAAAGATGCTATTCCCTACTTAAAAAAGAGTTTATATTTATGCCAGAAAAATAATTTGATGTTTAATCTATTAACCACCTACAAATATCTAGCTTTATGTTATGAAGCCACTAAGGATTATAAAAATGCATATATTACCATTGACACTTTACTTGACTTGCGTATTATGCTATTTAATAGTGAACGAGATAAACAACTACAAGAATTGAATAAAAAGTATGAAGTTGAAAAGAAAGAGTTATTATTAGCTCAAAGTGAGGAAAATTTAGCACACAAAGAAATAATCATTAATCAACAAAAAAGACAAAAATATGGTTTGATTTTGGTAATATTAATGGTTTTTGCATTTAGCCTCTTCGTGTTGAGTACCAAAAAAAAGCTTAAAAATAAAAATCTTATTTTAAAAGAACAACGAGATGAAATTGAAGAGCAAAAAGAGGAGTTGGTTGTAGCGAAAGATAAATTAGAGCAAATGTCTGAATTTAAGCAAAATATGACTCAGATGATTGTTCATGATTTAAAAAATCCACTTAGCAGAATCATAAATTATACCGCTAACGAACCGGAAAATGAATATAAGATTATTTATAATACTTCTATTCAAATGCTAAATATGGTCGAAAATATTCTTAGTTATTCAAAATATGAAGAAACGAATATGGTTTTGGATTTAAGATCGGATAATTTAGGTTACATAATTTCAACGGCTTTTGAAAGAACTGAATTTTTATTTAAACAAAAAGGAGTTAAATTTTTCACAGAAATTGAAGAAAATTATAATGTCTTGTGCGATACCGACATTTTGACAAGAATATTTGTGAATTTATTAACAAATGCAGTTAAGCACACACCATCAAGTGGTGAAATCACAATTAAAGCTCAAAGAAATGACGATTTTGTGATTATTAAAGTAATTGATACAGGAAGTGGCATAAACCCCAAAGATATTGACTTTGTTTTCGAAGCTTACAAACAATCTGAGATAATTAATTACGCAAATATAAACTCAACCGGACTTGGATTGGCATTTTGCAAAAAAGCAGTTGAAGCACATGGAGGAAAAATAATTGTAAAATCAAAGCTTGGAGAAGGAACAGTTTTTGAATTTAATCTAAAACTATTAAATGCAAACAATATTAATGTGAATATAAGTGTTTTGAAAGATTCAATTGAAGTTTTCCTTTCTGATGATGAAAAAAACTACTTATCACCTTTTATACAAAAGTTAATAAAAATCGAAATATATGAAATTTCTGAAATAAAAGTTGTTTTGGCTGAAATAAAAACAGAAAATCCTAATATTCAAAAATGGAAAGGAGAAATATTAGATAGTGTTTCAAATTTCAATTCAGCTAAGTACTATAAACTTATAAGCATTTAAAAAAACATGTCAAAAAAAATTTTAATTATAGATGATATTCAAGAAAATATCCAAATAATAATTTCTATATTAGAAAAATATAACCCAAATTATAAATTATACCAAGCTCATTGTGGAAAATTAGCTTTAAAAATTACGGAGAAAATTTTACCGGATTTAATAATAACCGACTGGGATATGCCGGAAATCAGCGGAATTGATTTAATCAAAAAAATTCGCGAAAAACCCGAAACTCGTTCAATTCCTGTAATAATGTCAACAGGTGTAATGACTACAGTGGAAAATCTAAAAACAGCATTAGATGCCGGAGCTGTTGATTATATACGCAAACCAATTGATGAAGTAGAACTTGTTGCAAGAACAAATTCAGCACTAAATTTAGCCGATTATCACAAACAAATAGTTGAGAAAAAAAACAGCGAATTAATTGAAAATACCTTGTACTTGATAAAAAACAACGAGTTTAATTTGAAAATAAATAAAAAACTTCAAGAAATTTTAAATACTGTCGACAATCCGAGCCTTGAACATGATATTATTTTGCTGATTAGAGATATTGACCAAAAAATTAAATCCGACAGTTGGCAAAGATTTCAAACTTCTTTTAATTCTGTTTATGATGATTTTTATAAAAATATATTACATGACTATCCTGACCTTAGCACGACAGAATTAAAGTTAAGTGCTTTTCTAAAACTTGGACTTAACTCAAAAGATATAGCTTCAATTATGTACATAAACGCTGATAGTGTTAAAGTTGCTCGCTCTCGTTTGAGAAAAAAACTGGATATTGATGGCAACATTAATTTACAGGTATTTTTCTCAAAGTATTAAAACCTTAACTCTGTTGTTCGTTTGTTTTTTTTTGCGAAAAACATATCACATAGAATTAAATTATTTAACCTTTTAGATACTTCTTTTTTATCACAAACAGGCTTTGTTAACCTTTTGTATACCCCCCTTTCATTAATCGGACTTATTTATCTTTTATATTTGCTAAAATTTCTTTTATGGATAAAAATATTGAAAATATTAATGAAATGAGTCTTAAAACTTACGAAGAAATTGAAGACCAAAATATTGCATTAAAAAAAATTTTTGATAAAATCACTTCAAATAATAATGATTCTTTAGTGGATGAAGAAAATTTTCTGGAAGAAAATGAATTTTCTCAAAATGATTTTAAAAACAATAGTTAGAAAATAACATGTATAAAAATTAAACAATTTACATATATAAATTATGCTTATGAAAAAAACAATTTACTTACTAGTTTTGTTTAGTTTTCTTTTAATGGGTATTTCAAAAGCCCAGGAAGGGACCAAACAATTTATGCCAAATTCAACGGACAGGCTCTATCTAAATATTGGTGATGCAAATTTTGCTAGGATAGGCTGTCCGGAAAGAGTTCGGCTTAACATATACCTTAACGCTGGTGAAACTGTTCATTTTGGTATCCAAAAAGCAGGCGGTGGGAATATGCAAATTAGAGATGCTTCTAATAATATTGTATATGGTCCTATTGCTGTTCCTACTTCTGGAAATGGATACATCGGGAACTACACTGCTGCGGTGACTGGAGCCAATGGAACAATAATCAACGGCGCTACTATTGCTGGTGGTTACTCCCCTCTTACATACACTGCAGCCACTTCTGGTAGTCACTATTTTGAGTTTTCGACAACCGGTATTGCCACTTATTTTGATGCAACTGTTACTGATGCTTCTAATAATATTATTACGAACCCGAACAATCCAAATGTTTCAGCTGGTAGACTTTGGTCTAGACAATGGAGCTTTACAACTACAAGTTTTACTCAATATCCTGTAAATAATGATTTTTATGTTTTTACCGGAGATGAATTTGTAAACAGGGTTACATTTCACATGAAACCTTACGTATTCAACTTTGTAGCAAATTCTTTTGGCGTTGTTAACTCAGGAGATGTTATAGTAGATAGACAAAGTATTACCGGAAACGCTTTCTCTAGCGATGTTTCTGAATACCGAATATTTATTAACGACCCTGACCAAACTGCTTTCCCTAGCACTACATTACCACCTCCGGTTGTGCAGGCTTGGTTTAACGGTGTTAAAATATATGACTTTGATTACAACAGAACTCCTCAAATTTTAAATATTAATCCCGGAACAATCACGGTTAATAAAAATGAAGATGCTTGTCCTGATCCAAATGTAACTTATTTTAAAATTGTTTCAAATATTTCAGGAACTTCCACCATTCTAATTGATGTTAATGGAGATGGTTTTAAAGTTGGAACTAATGATGTTGCCTTATTAGCTGATATTTCTGTTGGTGAAAATTACATTCCTTGGGACTTGAAAGATGCTTCAGGTACAACAGTTGCCGAAGGCAACTTTAATTGTGTACCTCAATTACTAGCAAGAGGTCCTGCTCACTTCCCTGTATACGACGCAGAAGCCTTAAATGAAATTGAATCTTATTCTGTTAGACCTTTTGAAAAATTTGACCCAACTCTTTATTGGGATGATGCTAAAATAGATGCAGTTGGTGATTGGGGCGACGATAACGGAGCGATGGACGCAACAACAGTTGACCAATATTTAATAAACTCTACTACTCCCAGAATATGGACATATTTTGGTGATAACGGAGGATATGATAACGGAAACGTTAATACTCTAAATCAATGGTTTTATGCTATTGACCTAGGACTTTCAAGCTTAGGTTTTGAAATAGTAAAAACCGGCTGTGTCAATGGTGCAGCTCCTATTATTTCAGATATTTATAAATCTGGACCTATCAATACTGATATTACATTTACAGCTAATGATTTTGATGATAAATATGCTGATGCGGGAGGGAATCCTATTGATAGAATTAAAATTATTTCTTTGCCTGCAAATGGTACTTTAAAATTAAGCGGAAGTCCTATTTCTGTAAACGATGAAATAACTTATGCTAATTTAGGAAATATTACATTCACTCCTACTACAAGCTGGATGGGAGAAACAACCTTTGATTGGAATGCTTATAATGGTGCTTATTATGCTGATAATGATGCATTGGTTCACATGAACGTTAATACTGATCCAACAATTTCTGCTATTCCTGATCAAAACCTATGCGTAAATACGAATTCCGGCCCTATTGCTTTTACTGTAAATGATGCTGCCGGAGAAACTGATCCTGACGATATTATTCTTACTACAACTTCTAGTAATCTGGCTGTTGTGCCTATTTCTGGTATTGTTTTTGGCGGAAGTGGTCAAAATAGAACTGTTACAGTTACTCCTACTACTAATAAATCTGGTTCTGCAAAGGTTACAGTTTTTGCAAGTGATGGTTATTCTACTGTTTCTTCTGATTTTTGGGTTATTGTAGGTCCTTCATTAGAAATTACAGGTACTCAGCAAGTATGTCCCGGCGATGATTTAAGTATAACAGCGAATGAATCTGGTGCTGATACTTATGAATGGTCTTTTGGTGGTTCTCCAATTGCATCAACTCAAAATTTAACTATTACTAATTTCGATGATGCTACTGATGCTGGTGTTTATACACTTACTGTTACAAAAGGTACGTGTACAGGCTCAGCTGACTACGATGTAACCTCGCATCATCTTGTTACTTTTACAGGTAATGTTGATGTTTGTGACGGAGGAATAATAGATTTACTTGCTGATGAGATTGTTGCAAATTCTTATTCTTGGAAAAAAGGAGTTGCAACTCTGGGCACTTCTCGTGAGTTTATTATAGATCCTGCTGCTCCTGGAGACGCAGGTGCTAATTACACTCTTACCGTTTCAAAAGATGGTTGTACTATTATTTCTGATCCTTTTGAAATTACAGTTAACAGCTGTATTCCTCCAACTGTTGATTTAACAGTTAATAATACTTCAATTCCTGAAAATGGAGGAAGTGCTATTTTAACTGCTACATTAAGCAATGCTTGGACTTACGATGTTGATGTTACCTTAACTTATACAGGAACTGCAACTGTTGGTCCTGATTACTCTACTACCGGAACTTTAATAACTATTCCAGCTGGTAGTCTAACTGGTTCAAAAACCATAAATGCCTTTTTTGATGGAATTTACGAAGGTGATGAAACTGTTATCGCTGATATTACTAACGTTAATGACGGAGGAAATGGTGCTGCTGAAAATGGTGTTCAACAACAAACAATTACGATTACTGATAACGAAATTGCACCTAACGTTACTCTTTCTGCAAGTCCATTAACAATTGCAGAAAATGGAGGAACATCAACTTTAACTGCAACTTTGAGCTCTTCTACGTTTGAAGATGTTGTGGTTAATTTAAGTTATTCAGGAACGGCAACTGGTTCTGGAACAGACTACAACGTAGCAACTTCAATAACAATAACTGCCGGAAATACAACAGGAACAACTGATATTACTGCTGTAAATGACGCTGTTTACGAAGGAAACGAAACTGTAATTGTTGATATAGCTTCTGTATCAGGCGGAAACGCATCTGAAGATGGAACTCAACAAGAAACTGTAACGATAGATGATGATGTTGATTTACCAACCGTTACCCTTTCTACTTCTCCAACAAGTATTGCAGAAAATGGAGGAACTTCAACTCTTACTGCTACTTTATCAAATGCAACTTACGAAGACGTTGTTGTTAACTTAACTTATACCGGTACAGCTACAACGACAACTGATT
The DNA here is from genome assembly GCA_016938685.1 of Bacteroidales bacterium. Taxonomy (GTDB): domain Bacteria; phylum Bacteroidota; class Bacteroidia; order Bacteroidales; family JAFGUD01; genus JAFGUD01. Next base: position 22,865 of record JAFGUD010000032.1, read on the forward strand.
ATACCGTTGCAACTTCTATCACAATAACTGCCGGAAACTTAACTGGTACAACTGTTATTACTGGCGTTA
>JAFGUD010000254.1 GCA_016938685.1 Bacteroidales bacterium
CTGTTTGTAATAATACCAAAATGGAGTTTAAACACCATCTGCACGATAACTAAATATTTGCAGGATTAATTGGTACTTTATTACTTTAGTTTTGAATGTATTTGTATTATATCTTTTATCAAATATTCTAATGATTCAATTCTTTTTTTATCGATTCTCCTGTTATCAGCGTTGATTACAATAACCATATCTAATTCAGGGATTATGTTTATTATTTGACCTCCATTACCTGGAATAAACCAGGAATTAAAACCATATTCTGTTTTTACCATTCGCCATTGATAACATCCATAAACAGGAGATTGAATTTCGATATACGGACTAAATATTTCTTCTATCCATTTTTCAGAAACAATTTCTTTTTCATTCCATTTTCCTTTGTTCAAGTGTAAAAGTCCATACTTGGCAATATCTCTTGGTTTTAGCGATAGCCCTCCGCCACTATCGTAAATGCTGTTTTTAACAATCCAGTTATATTCTTTTATCCCGAGTGGCTGAAAAAGGAATTCATCTGCAAATTCAGCAATATTTTTATCTGTTGCCTTTTTTATAATTTCGCTTAAAATAATATTATTAGGTCCGCTGTATACATATTTTGTTCCGGGCAGAGTATTCATAGGTAATTCAATTGAAGCTTTTAACCAATCATCTGTCAATTCAATCTGATTTCCCATATTATTGGGGTCGTCAACAGGCAAAGAATGTTCATCCCATTTAAACCCCGATGTCATTGTCAATAAATCCTTAATGGTTATTTTGTTTTTCAGAGTGTCATTTCTTAAACTTTCATATTCAGGAAAAAAATCCAACATTTTTTGGTTAACGTTTCTAATATATCCCTGGTCAATTGCAACACCTATCAAAAAAGCATTAAAACTCTTTGTGGTTGACGCTAAAAAATGAAGTCTGTCTTCATCCCAACCATTATAATATTGTTCTATTACAAGCTTATTGTTGACAATCACAAGTAAGTTGTGGATATTTCCATATTTCCCTTGACATATATCTTTGTTAACCTTTAAAAATGCATTTGTACCAAGGCTTTGTTCTTCAATTGTAGAAACATGTAGTCCATCCTTTAAGTCAACAGGTTTCTGATATGAACAATCATTTTTTGTATTACAGCCCATAAAGCTGAGTATAACTATTATAAGGATAAATTTTATCATTTGTGTTTTCTTTTTTTTCTTTGAGAAGTTTTCACTTCTTATTCCCCTTTATTACTATTACAATTCTCCATTAATTTCGCCAATTAGGTTCATTAATTCCGTGCAGAGCTGATTTGACAGTAGAATTATACTCGTATCAAATTGATTATAGGCAGCGAAAGAAGTTAGTCCTCCTGAGTGTGTAACGATTCCTTTGTACTTTCCGGTTAAGTGGTCGAAAAACGAGGTTCTGTTAAGCCCTATTTCTCACCCAAAACCATATTTGGTTTTTCTCCATTCGCCAAAACAGTAGGTTTGAACATTTTATTTTTTATATCACCCGGCAGCAATTTGTTTTGTAACAAAGCGATATTTAACCCTTTTTTTATAATCTGACAGTGCAGAATTAAGTCGTTTCCTTAAATCTTTTTCATTTTCATCCGGGTTGTTTTTCACGTGTTTTTTTTTGATGTAACTGTTAATCGTAATTGGTATAAATCCCATTTTGTTTCCATTTGTTTAAGAAAACTCATTAAGATTTTGATTTATTAATTGTCTTCCGATGTTATTCCAAATCAATTATTATCATTAAATTTTCTTTTACAGTTTCAATCAGTTTTTTTGGTAAATCACCAACTTTCTTAATTAATCGATTATTATCAATAGCCCTAATTTGGTCAATCATTACATCACAGTTTTGAAGCAAATTTGCTTCTCCCTTTTTTAAGTGAACTCGTAAGATATCCGAATCTTTTTTAACATTTGTCGTTATTGGGCAGATTATTGTTGAAGGATGCGGGATTTGATTTAGAAGATTTGTCTGAATAATAAGTACAGGTCTCGTTTTTTCAGGTTTTGTCCCGATTTGTGGATTTAAATCTGCAGTCCAGATTTCATATTGTTTAACCGACATAGTCAATCTCCTCAAAATCTTTTAAAACTTCCATTGAATCCGCTTTAACTAAATCCGATTCTTTTTTTAGTTTTTTTTCTATAAGCGCACGTTTTTGAATCCGATTGTAGTATTCGATTGCATCGTTAATGTACCTGTTTCTTGGTTTTTTAATTTCAGAGAGAATTTTTTCGGTTTCTCCAAAAATCGAATCGTCAATTTTTAATGATACTATTTTCATAATTCACACTTTTGATGTTGTAAAAGTATATCTTTATAGTATATCATACAAGTGTTTCTATTTCTTTATTTTCAACATTTGGCGGGTAGAGCAGAGCCTGATAGCCCACCCCTGTATTTTTTGTAGCTAAAGCTA
>JAFGUD010000255.1 GCA_016938685.1 Bacteroidales bacterium
AAAATCCTAAAAATCCGATTAATCTTTGAAATCTTGCCAGTTTTCTAATCATGTCTTTGAGCAAAAAAGTCTGGCCGCAAAGAAAAAACCTGAAATCTTTTGTCAAAAACGGTAATCTGTAAAATCCGGAATCTTGACGGAACGTTTTTTTAAATTATCTGGCGTTTTTTGTCTTGCGTTAAAAAATCATGGAGCAAAAACCGAAGACCGCAAAATCCTGCAAAAAGTAAAAATCATCTGTTTTGTATCTTGCGTTTAAAAACACGGAATCGGATTAAAAATCGTCTGTAAAAAAATAAAATCGTGCGGCACGAAAAACCAGAAAATCGGCTTAATCTTTAATCATGTCATAGAACTAAAACAAAATCAGAAAACCAGTCTGCTTAATTTACACACAAACTTCTGTAATTGAGCGTAATAATGTTGGCGGTAACGTTTTACAATATGAAACGGTTGGGTTTTCGGAGCGCGTTCGTATCCACCGAGGAAAACGCTGGCGCGAGAATCAAAACTCCGCAAACCACTGAACCCCAACTGTTTTATATTGTGTGTTAACGCCTGGCATTGTTTTTTCTTTTTAATAATTCAATCCAAAAGCCCAAAGTGGAATTACATTGAGATAACCATATTCGATGTCATCTTTTACAATAAATGATTTACCGTCTTTGTCAATCTGGTTCTGTTGCTTATTTTTTCCACCAACTTCAAATGTATAATCATTGATTACAAAATCTGATTTCTTTGAAGAAATTACTTCATTTTTTACTCTCATTTGATTAAAAAAGAATGTTTCTCGCAAATTTCCAATATTTGATTTTTCTCCAACCAAATTGAAAATGATATTTGTATTGTCTAAATACACTTTATCTACTTTTCCTAATCCTCGAATTCCACCCGTTTCGTTGCGTAACTGTCCAATTAATCCAGCTTTTTCCATATATGAAAAATAATCATCTAAGGAATTCCTGCTTACATTAATCATCTCTGATATTTTTGAAAAATTAGGTTTGAAAGGTACGCTTTCTGCAATTATTGAAAGCAGTCGTTTTAGTTTCCTACTTGTCCCTACATTAAGGTTTGCATATTGAGGAATATCCGATTCTAGTGTTTGAACGATTATTTGTCCTAAACGTAGATTTATTTCATCTTCCAATCCAAATGGATAATATCCACGTTGCAGATATTCATTAAACAGCGGTAATGGGTGTTGAATATTCTCAAGTTTTACTTCATTGTTTATGATTTGTTCAAATGAGAAAACCTCTATGTCGTAATTATGAAATAGTTTCAAATATTCACGAAACGACATTCCTTGTAATTTGTAGATAATTGCACGACGACTTAAATCAGCAGAACCTTTAAGAATATCAAGTACCGAAGAACCTGTAAATACAATTTTTAAGGTTGGGAATGAGTCGTAAATGTTTTTCAGTTCTCGTGACCAGTCGGTATATTTGTGAATCTCGTCGATAAATAAATATTCTCCTGCATTTTTGTAGAAATCTTCTGCTAAATCAATCAATTTATTTTCTCCAAAATACATATCATCAGCGGAAACATATAAGGCTTTTTTGTTATCTAATTTTTCTTTTATGTGTTGGAGAATCATTGTAGTTTTTCCAACTCCACGAGCACCAATAATTCCAATCATACGGCTTTCCCACGAGACATTATCATATAAATAACGCTTAAAATTCGTTGTCGTATTTTGCAAAAGTGTTTCAAATTTCTGATATAATGTTCTCATAATTTTCTAAACTATTTTTTCACAAAGATACAAAACGCACAACATATTTAGCAAAATCTAATAAAAAGTGTTCATCGAAAAGTGCAATGGTCGCTTTTTTGCTTGGCGTTAACGTTTGGCGGTATGGTTAGTTGCCGATTTCGAAGCACTTTCCTATCAAGTTACCACTACTTTTGACACGAGCTGTACCGCTCGAATACCCACTGCACCGGCAATTAACTATACCGCGTGTTGAACTAAACCTCCTCTGGAGGTGGGTGCATAATTCGCAGCTTAATTTTTAAGATGTATCTCACTATCTTTAGCCCCTCATTT
>JAFGUD010000033.1 GCA_016938685.1 Bacteroidales bacterium
AACGCCAGCGGTTTTGGGTAGCTTGCTTCGGTCGCTTCGCTTCCCTACGCAAGCCACCCAAAACCGCCGTCGTCAAGCACTTCACGTCGTTAGCAACTATAAAAAAATGACTTGGTAGATGAAAATAAGTTTTTTGTATTTAGTTTTAATAATTTCATTTTATAGTTTTGTTAATCTGAATAATTGTTTTTGCCAATCAGGTAAGAAAAAATATAATTTTTTAACAGACACTGCTAAAAGAGAAATTATTTATTATTCTTCTTCTGATTATAAGTCGTTTAGGCAGGTTTGGGCGATTTCACAATGTAATGATAAAATATTATTTGGAACTACAACAGGAATTACAATTTTTCAAAATAACGTGTGGAAAAATGATATAAATATTAAAGATAGCACAATTGTAAGAGCAATTTTTACAGATAAAGATGAAAATATTTTTATAGGTTGTGCAAACGATTTTGGATATATTGATACAAATAATAATTATGTTTCAATTAGTAAAAAATTTAATTTGGTAGGTTTCAATGATATTTGGACAGTATTTAGTTTAAATTCAGAAATATATTTTTCTTCTTTTAGCAAAATTTTTTGTATCAATTTTTCAGATAACGGCAATAATATAAAATTGTTAGAAACTATTGATACTAAGAGTAATAGAGTAAGTATAATTAATAAAAAAGTTTACTCTGTGCAAAATGGAAATATTTTTGAATTAAAAAAGAAAAAATTGAAATTTGTTAGTGTTATTGAAAATAAATATATTAATTTTATTTTACCTTTTAATAGAAATAACTTATTATATGCTAATTGGAATAAGTTGATGTTTTTTGACGAAAATAAAAAAAATGATAAGGTTGATAAAATTAATAATTATTTGAAAATAAATGATATAACAAAATTTTATACATTTTATCAACTTGATAAAAACACTTTTTTAATAAGTTATTATGGGGATAAAAACGGAATATTAATTTTAAATTTTAAAAATATTTTAGCAAATATTAATTTAGATTATAAAGTATATTCTATGTTTTTTGATAGTTATAATAATTTGTGGTTGGGAACAGAAAATGGAATATATTGTATTAAAAGTAAATAACTATGAAAATTTTAAAAAAAAAGTTGCTAACATACAACACCCGATAATGCAAAGCATTGGTGCTAAACTTGATACGATAGTGCTATCTTTGACATTTTACGTTATTGATACGAAAGTGCTGTAAATCTTTGCACTACGGGTGTTGTTTTTCGTCGTCGTTAAGCAAAATTTGAATATAAATATGAAAACAAAAGAAGAAAAAGATCAAGAAATTGAAAAAAACATAAAAGAGCAGATTAAGCAGTTTGCAAAAAAAGAATATCCCGAAGATAAAGAAACGCAAGATCATACTTACAATAAGCAAGTTGACGCTTTTTTGTATATGAAAACAGCATCTGATATTGAATTAAAAGAATACGCAATAAAAGAATACAAAAATGACTATGACATGCAAAAGCATATCTATGATGTAAATGTTATGGCAAAAGATTATATGAGTTCTGTAACTAACATAGAAATTAAGAAAATTGTAGAAGAAAAATATCCAAAAAATTTTAATATGCAAAAGCATATTTATGAAAAACAATTTGCGGCAAAAGATGTTATGTCTAAAATTCCCAATAGTCCTAAAAAAGAAAATGCTATAAATAAACACCCAAAGGATTATGATAAGCAGGTTTATTTTTACGAGAGACTAATGATAGAAAAAGAAGACACAGAAAAAATTGCAAAAGAGAAAGAAGAATTACAAGTAAAACAAGAAGCCGAGAGAATTAAAAAGGAACAGGAAAATTTAAAAATAGAACAAGAAAAGGACGCTAAAAATATATGGAAGAGGTTAAAGAAACTATTCCAATAGAGAAAGATATGGACAACACCTATTTGGCTCAATCGACTGTGAATTGTTAGCTTTACTTTGCAACTTCGCTGTATCGCTAACCTACTCCACCGCCGCCTGATACGATATTATTTTTTAAAAAGCGATCATTTATAATAAACAACATACAAACAAAGTCATGAAAAAACTCATTATTAAAATATCAATATTTGCCATAATTATCACAATATTTTCATGCAATAAAAAGAATTTAGACACATATTGGCAAAAAGGTCATCAAGCGGGTAATCCGGAAGGAAATTATACAATTCCCAAAGAAGCTGATTTAGTTGATGTTTCTGTACCTGATCATGTCGTCGGAAATGGCACGCCTGAAAGTTGTACTTCCGAAGCTTTTATAGAAGCAGTTGCAAAAGGAGGAATAATTGTGTTCGAGACCGGTGGAGAGCCTGTTACTATTGAATTAGACGAAACCGCAAAAATATTTAATGATGCTAATGCAGATGTTGTAATTGATGGAGGTGGTTTAGTTACTCTAAGCGGTAAAAATAAAAGAAGAATTTTGTATATGAATACTTGTGATGCAGAACAACATTGGACAACAGATCATTGCCAAAATCAAGATCATCCCAGATTAGTAGTCCAAAACTTAACTTTTGTTGAAGGTAATTCAAAATCAGAAGATGAATATATTGGTGGTGGAGCAATTTGGGTTCGTGGAGGAAGATTTAAAGCTGTAAATTGCCGATTTTTTAATAATGTTTGTCAAGAAACAGGTCCGGATGTTGGAGGAGCTTGTATAAGAGTTACAAGTCAGTATGATGATTTGCCGGTTTATATAACAAATTGTACATTTGGAGGTGAAGAAGGATATGGGAATTCAGGTTCTAATGGTGCTGCTTTAAGTAGTATTGGAGTTTCTTGGACGATTATCAATAGTTTGTTTTCATACAATAAAGCAACAGGAAATGGAGCAAATCCAGCCGAAGCAGGAACACCAGGAGGAGGTAGCGGTGGAGCAATATATAATGATGGTAATACTATGACTTTATCTGTTTTGGGAACAAAAATAGAATATAATGAAGTAAATGCTCATGGTTCGGCAATATTTTTTGTAACAAATGACCATACTGGAAATATCATTATAGAAGACAGCTATATAAAAAATAATATTGGAGGAAGTTGGTATCCTGAATATAATGGAATTTCTGCTCATTCTGATACCGACATAAAAGTTACAAATACAGTAATTGAATAGAAGGAGGTGATAAATCTAAAATATTTAAAATATCTAATTCAATTTTTCATTTTTTTTTTACATTGCAGTAACATTATTAACCATAAAATAAATATATTATTATGAAAACTTCTATCTATGCTTATGTTATATTTTTTTTCTTAATCTCCTGTAATACAACAAATTCTAATCAGGAACAACCAGAAAATATTGATAATAAATTAAATAAAAATGATAAAATGAAAGTAGAAATAAATAAACCGGAAGTTGATCAGTTGGTAACAAACATTGAAAATTTATTAGATCAATTGGAAAGCAAGAGTATAATTGCAACAGTGAGTGATGGCTTTGGCGATGCTGATGTATATACTGATAGTAATGGACAAATCAGATTAATTAAATATACTGATGGTGGTCCAATAGAATATTATTATTTTAATGAAGACGGCTTCCTTATTTTATTTCAGACTAAAGAGTTTAAATACCAGCCTTATAGAATTATTATTGACAAGTTTTATATTGAAAACGGAAGCGTTCCAACTGCATTTCATTGCGAAAAATCTGACGAAAATGAAGTCTGTAATGATGAGCCGATACAAAATGAAGAATTAATTTCAGAAATGGAAATGAAAATTCCAGGTCGCTTAAATGATTTCTCAAAAGCAATTGAGAATTGGCCGGCAATCGAAGAAAACCTGATAAAATGGTCAAAAAAATAGTAAAAAAACAACTTATAGAATTCTTTGCAGATCTCCTCAATCCTTTTGAGGCTGTGTGAAAATAAATCGGAGACATTGAATTAAGCTTATAACTTAATTTTCATATCATTAAAGGCTTGACCTTTATTTACTATAAAACTTGATTCGGGTATCCCAATTTAGTTCATTTTTTATTGAACTAAATAATGAATATAAACAGTAGAGAGTACAAATAAAAAAGCCCCATAAATGGGGCTTTTATAAAAACTATAAACGTTTATTCTTCTTTTTTATCTTCTTCCTTAATTTCTTCGTTTGTATCTACAACTTTTTCTTCAACTACTTCCTCAACAACTTCTGCTACGTTAGTTTCATCAAGTTTTTCTTCGACAACTGTCTCAACTTTTTCTTCAACTACATTTTCAGTAGTTTTAGAACCAGCTCTACGAGTACGTTTACGAGTAGTTTTTTTCTTTTTCTCGTTTGGTTTATATGTTGTATTGAAATCTACCAATTCAACGATACAAATTTCAGCGTTATCACCCATACGGTGACCAAGTTTTAATATTCTAGTATAACCACCCGGTCTATCCCCAATTTTTGGAGCAACATCACGGAAAAGTTCACTTACTGCATATTTATCTTGCAAATATCCAAAAACGACTCTTCTGTTATGTGTAGTGTCATTTTTACATCTGGTAATAAGCGGCTCAACATAAGTTCGAAGAACCTTAGCTTTAGCAAGTGTTGTTTTAATACGTTTGTGTTTTACCAGAGATGTAGCCATATTAGCTAACATTGCTTTCTTATGAGATGCAGTTCTTCCTAAACTGTTTGTCTTATTTCTGTGTCTCATCGCTATTTTTGTTAGGTGTTTTTAAATAAATTAAATAAACAATCACGAATTATTCGTCATCATCAAGGTTATATTTGTGAGTATCCATTCCAAACTCAAGGCTCAAATTTTCAAGAAGAAGTTCTAGTTCAGATAATGATTTTTTTCCAAAATTTCTGAATTTAAGTAAATCTTCTTTGTGATAAGTAACCAAATCGCCAACAGAATGAACATCAGCACTTTTTAAGCAATTTAATGCTCTTACAGAAAGGTCAAGATCAACAAGTTTTTTCTTCATTAACTGTCTAACACGCAAAAATTCTTCATCAAATTCCTGAGTTTTCTTCTTCTCTTCGGTTTCTATTGTAATTTTCTCATCAGAAAATAACATGAAATGATATATAAGGATTTTAGCAGCTTCTTTTAATGCTTCTTTTGGATGAATAGACCCATCAGTTTTGATCTCAATTGTTAATTTTTCGTAGTCAGTTTTTCTACCAACACGGAAATTATCAATATTGAACATAACATTTTGAATAGGAGTAAAAATAGAATCTATTGGAATTGTACCAAAAGGCATTTCGTCCATTTCATTCTCTTCAGCCTGTACATATCCTCTACCCTTTTCAACATCAATTTCAACCTGTAATTTAACAAAAGGTTCAAGAGAACAAATTACCAAATCTTTGTTTATTACTTCGAAATTAGAAAGAAAATTATCTAAATCGCCAGCTTTGAATTCTTCCTGTCCTGTAATAGTTACAAAAATCTTTTCACCGTCAAGTTCTTCTTCCGAAACTTTTTTTCTAAATCTAACTTGTTTTAAATTTAGTACAATTTCAGTAACATCTTGAACAACGCCTGTAATTGTGCTAAACTCATGGTCAACTCCTTCGATTTTTATTCTGGTAATAGCATATCCCTCCAAAGAAGAAAGTAATATTCTTCTGATTGCATTACCTATTGTCATTCCAAAGCCGGGTTCAAGAGGACGAAATTCATATTTACCGAAAAACTCATCGGCTTGTAATTGGATTACTTTATCAGGTTTTTGGAAGTCTAAAATTGCCATAAAGCTTATTTAATTTTTTATAAAAGTAAATTCTGCCGTGCAAAAACACAACAGAATATATTTATTATTTAGAGTAAAGTTCAACGATAAGTTGTTCGTTAATATTCTCAGGTATTTCTTCTCTAGAAGGTCTGTTAAGCATTTTACCACTCATCAAACTGTTATCCCATTCGATCCAAGAGTATTTTCCTGCGATTCCTCTAGTGATAGTGTCAGTAATAATTTCTAATGATTTAGATCTTTCTCTAACACTTACAATATCCCCAAGTTTTACTTCGTAAGAAGGAATATTACAAACTTCACCGTTAATGAGTATATGTTTGTGTCCTACTAATTGTCTTGAAGCTCTTCTTGTTGGAGCAATACCCATTCTGAAAACAACGTTGTCTAAACGACTTTCAAGGATTTGCAACAACAATTCTCCGGTAATACCTTCTTTGCGAGCTGCTTTTTTAAAAGCATTTCTAAATTGTTTTTCTAAAACTCCGTAAATGAATTTAGCTTTTTGTTTTTCATTAAGCTGAACACCATAAACAGATAATTTTTTTCTTTTTTTCATTTTGCCATGAAGCCCGGGTGGATAATTTCTTCTTTCTAAATACTTATCCGGTCCGAATAAAGGTTCACCGAAGCGACGAGCTATTTTAGTTTGTGGTCCTGTATATCTAGCCATTATAATAATTTTTTAATGTAATTAAACTCTTCTTCTTTTAGGTGGACGACATCCATTATGAGGAATTGGAGTAACGTCTACAATCTCATTTACTTCGATACCAACACCGGTTAAAGAACGGATAGCCGCTTCACGACCATTTCCAGGTCCTTTAACATAAACTTTAACGCGACGTAAACCTAAGTTGAAAGCCTCTTGCCCTGCGTCCGCAGCTGCTACTTGTGCTGCATAAGGGGTGTTCTTTTTAGACCCTCTAAAACCTTTTTTACCGGCTGACGACCAACTAATTGTCTGTCCTTGCGAGTTGGTCAAGGTGATAATGATGTTATTGAACGATGAGTGAACATGTGCTTCACCATACGCTTCCACATTAACTTTTTTTCTTCTTTTAGTAGCTTTAACTTTTTTTGCCATTTCGAGTAATTTTTCTCAAATTCTAAAAACAAAAATTTTACTTTCTAGGTGCCTTTTTCTTATTGGCAACAGTTCTTTTACGACCTTTTCTAGTACGAGCATTTGTGCTTGTACGTTGGCCTCGAACAGGTAATCCGACTCTATGTCTTATTCCGCGGTATGCGCCTATATCTCCTAAACGCTTAATATTCAAAGTTATTTCAGAACGCAATGCTCCTTCAACTGTATATTCTTCGTTTATTATTTTTCGTATAGCAGAAACTTGTTCATCGTTCCAGTCTTTAACTTTGATAGCGCCGTCTACTCCAGCTCTATCTAAGATTTCCTGAGCCAATGTATTTCCAATACCGAAAATATAGGTTAGGCCAATGTCTCCGCGTTTATTTTTAGGTAAATCTACACCAACAATACGTGCCATAATTTATTATTGTTTTAAATATTTTTTAACCTTGTCTTTGTTTAAATTTTGGATTCTTTTTGTTTATTACATATAAGCGCCCTTTCCTTTTTACGATTTTGCAATCGGCACTTCTCTTCTTAATTGATGCTCTGACTTTCATCTGTTATTTTTTTTAAATTTATATTAAACCTCTGTAATTTCATCACAATTAATAATCATTTAGTCCAAATTCAAATGATTACGATACCTGATTATCGCATAACCAAAAGCAAATTTTGATTAAATTTCAAGGTCTGCAAAAGTACAGTTTATCTTTGACAATAACAAAATTAATTTTTATGTCTGAAAATTATTCTGCCTTTTTCTAAGTCATAAGGAGATAATTCTACTGTTACTTTATCACCAGGTAAAATTTTTATATAATGCAAACGCATTCTACCTGCCAAATGAGCAAGTATTATTCGTCCGTTTTCTAACTCTACTTTAAATCTTGCATTTGCAAGTGCGTCTCTTACTACTCCGTCTTTTTGTATTGATTGTTGTTTTGACATATTATAATTTTGGTGCTGTAATATTTTTATTTTGTTCTATAGCCTGATAAATATATTCGAATGTTGACATAATATCTGCTCCATTTTCTTTAATTGCCACAGAAAGTTCATAATGTGCAGAAGGCAAACCATCAATTGTTTTAGCTGTCCAGCCATCTTCTTCTATAAATATTCTATGATCTCCGAGATTTACCATTGGTTCAATAGCAATAGTCATCCCCCTTTTTATTTTCTTCCCACTTCCTTGTCTTCCATGATTTGGAACAGATGGATCTTCATGCAAATGTTTACCTATCCCGTGCCCTGTCATCTCCCTTACTACCGAACATCCGTTAGTTTCTGCGTATCTTTGTACTACAAAACCAATATCTCCAATTCGATTTCCAATTTTAGACACCTCAATTCCTTTGTATAACGAATTAAGTGTTATCTGCATCAAATTCCAAACACTTTCTTCAACTTCACCAACTGCATACGTAAAAGCAGAATCTCCATAAAAACCATCAAGTATTGTACCTCCGTCAACTGAAACTATATCTCCGTCTTTTATTTCATAATCTGATGGTATTCCGTGTACAACTACGTCATTAACAGAAATGCATAGTGTGTTTGGAAATCCATGGTAATTCAAAAAAGCCGGTATAGCTCCATTATCTCTTATAAATTCCTCAGCAATTTTATCTAACTTACTTGTTTTTACACCAGGCTCAATATATTTTGCAACTTCACCATGTGCTTTCCCAAGTATAATATTGCTTTTTCTAATTAACTCTATTTCACTATCAGTTTTATAGATAATCATAACAATCAATTAAAGAGCTGCTGCTCCACCTGCTCTACCCTGAAGTTTTCCACCACCTTTCATTAAACCATCATAATGTCTCATTAACATATGGCTTTCAATTTGTTGAAGAGTATCAAGAACTACTCCAACAAGAATCAGTAATGAAGTTCCTCCATAAAAATATGCAAAACTACGATTTACTCCTGCTAACATTGCAAAGGCAGGTAAAATAGCAATCAATGCTAATAAAATAGACCCTGGCAAAGTAATTTTAGACATGATAGAGTCAAGATGTTCAACAGTTTTACGTCCCGGTTTAATTCCAGGAATAAAGCCACCATTTTTTCTTAATTCCTCAGCCATTTGTGTAGGATTAATAATAACAGCAGTATAAAAATACGTAAAAAGTATAATCATTAACGCATATACAAAATTGTACCAAAACCCTGTAATATCAGAAAAAGCTGCACCAATACCAGATAATGTATCCGATTTAAAACCTGCGAACATCAAAGGTATAAACATTAATGCTTGTGCAAATATAATAGGCATTACACCGGCAGCATTAAGCTTTAAGGGTAAATACTGACGTACACCTCCATATTGTTTATTTCCAATGATTCGTTTTGCGTACTGCACAGGAACTTTTCTAACAGCCTGAATAAGTGCTATTGCAAAGACAAAAACTATAAACAAAATTACCATTTCAACTAAGAAAGCTATTAAACCTCCTCCTGTTGCCTCTAATCTTGCAAAAAACTCATAAGATAGAGCAATAGGCATATTAGCAATAATACCTATCATAATCAATAACGAAATCCCGTTTCCAATACCTTTGTCCGTTATTCTTTCACCTAACCACATTACAAACATAGTTCCTGTTGTCAAGATAATAACAGATGGTAGAGTAAAACCCCAAAATCCGCCCATTACAAATGCATCAGCAGGTAACTGGTAGTATAAGTTAGCTAGATAAGCAGGAGCTTGAAAAACAAGAATAATTATTGTTAAATAACGAGTAATTTGGTTGATTTTTTTTCGTCCACTTTCTCCCTCTTTTTGTAATTTTTGAAAATAAGGAACAGCCATACCTAATAACTGCACAACAATAGATGCAGATATGTAAGGCATAATCCCCAATGCAAAAACAGAGGCATTAGCAAAAGCTCCACCAGAAAACATGTTAAGCAAAGACATTAGTCCCGAATTAGCTTGTTGTTGAAGGTTATCAAGTTTTGACGGGTCTAAACCAGGTAGTACCACGTGTGCTCCAAAACGGTAAACCACAATAAAACCAATTGTAATAAGGATTTTATTTCTAAGGTCCTCAATTTTATATATCGTTTTTAAAATTTCGATAAGTCGTTTCATGTGTATTTTTTTTTTAACACTAGGGTTTATGAAAAACACCCCTAATATTTTTAATCATTAGGCTCTTCATGCCAATTTAAAAATTGACATAAAAACATCAATTAAATTGACAAAATAGCTTTCTTGAATGTTTTGTTAATTACTTTCCGGCAATAATTGCTTCTCCTCCTTTGCTAACAATAGCTTCTTGAGCAGATTTTGAAAAAGCATGAGCTTTTACGATTACCTTTTTTGTTAGGTCACCGTTACCAAGAATTTTAACTAAATCATTTTTAGAAACATACCCAGCTGTTTTTAAAACGCTAAAGTCAATCTCAGTTATATTCTTTTCAGTAGCTAATTTTTCTATTATATCAAGATTAATTGCTTTATATTCAACTCTGTTTCTATTTCTGAAACCGAATTTCGGAGCTCTTCTGATAAGAGACATTTGTCCTCCTTCAAAACCAACCTTACGGCTATATCCGGAACGAGATTTAGCACCTTTGTGTCCTCTTGTTGATGTTCCGCCATGCCCACTTCCTTCACCACGAGCGATACGCTTAGGTGATTTTCTTGACCCGTTAGCAGGTGTTAATTTACTTAAATCCATTGTTCAAATTTTTTTCTTTGAAAACTATCTAAAGCTCTATTGAGCATTTAGCTTAAATTAAATTTTTTCTACTTTAATAAGGTGTTCAACTTTCCTTACCATCCCTACAATTTGAGGAGTAGCATTTAGTTCAGTACTAGAATTCATTTTTCTCAAACCTAATGCTTGTACTGTTCTTTTCTGTCTCTTAGTAGCACCAATTTTACTTTTAACTAAGGTTATCTTTATCTTTTCCATTTTAAAAATTCTTAACCGTTAAAAACTTTATCTAGCGATATACCTCTATGTTCAGCAATTGTTTTCGCATCTCTTATTTCAGTAAGAGCTTTGAAAGTTGCTTTTACAACATTATGAGGATTTGATGAGCCTTTTGAAGTAGCGAGAACGTCAGTAATACCTGCACTTTCAAGGACAGCACGCATTGCGTTTCCGGCTTTTACACCTGTACCACTCGATGCTGGTCTTACAACTACATGTGCTCCACAAAATCTAGCTTCTTGCTTATGAGGTAATGTTCCTTTATAAACAGGAACTTTGATCAAATTCTTTTTAGCCTGATCTACGGCCTTAGCAATTGCTGAATTTACTTCTCCGGCTTTACCTTGGCCGAAACCAACAGTATCCTTTTCATTGCCTACAACAACGATTGCTGAAAAACTGAAAGTTCTACCACCTTTGGTAACCTTAGTTACTCTTCTTATATCTACTACCCTTTCTTTAAGGTCTAGATCGCTAACTTTTACTCTGCGAATATTAGTTGCCATATTTGTTTGTTTGCTTTAAAAAATTAAAAAATTAAGCCTCCTTTTCTTGCACCTTCTGCTAAAGATTTAATTCTACCATGATATTTGTACCCGCTACGGTCAAAAACAACATTTTTTACGTTAGCATTAAGAGCTCTTTCTGCCAAAGTTTTGCCAACTAATTCAGCTTGCTGAGATTTGTTGAGACCTTCTATTTTTTCTGCAATTTCTTTGATTTTAGTAGATGCAGAAGCCAAAGTTACGCCATTAAGGTCATCAATAACCTGAGCGTAAATATGTTTATTACTTCTGAATACAGAAATGCGAGGATTTTCAGGTGTACCTGAAACTATTTTTCTTATTCTCGCCTTTACCTTTAATCTTCTAGTTCTTTTATCTAGTGCCATTTTACAAAGTTTAAAATTAAGTTTAAAATATTACTTAGCAGCCATTTTCCCTTGTTTCCTACGGATAACTTCGCCTTGGAACTTAATACCCTTTCCTTTGTATGGTTCAGGCATTCTATAAGATCTTATTTTTGCAGCAACTTGTCCTAAAAGTTGTTTGTCGGCAGATGTAATAGTAAGAATTGGATTCGAACGTTTTTCCTGCGTTACTTCGGCGTTAACCTCATTGG
Organism: Bacteroidales bacterium; assembly: GCA_016938685.1. Lineage (GTDB taxonomy): Bacteria > Bacteroidota > Bacteroidia > Bacteroidales > JAFGUD01 > JAFGUD01. The sequence goes on from JAFGUD010000033.1 coordinate 11,885, forward strand.
GTAATTCAATAATTAAATCGTGTGAAAAGCCTAATGACATTTCAAGTAATTGACCTGTAACACTAGCTTTATATCCAACACCAATCAATTCAAGAACAGCTTTAAAACCTTCAGACACTCCATAAACCATATTGTATATAAGTGATCTGTAAAGTCCGTGCATTGAACGATGCTCTTTACTGTCAGTTGGGCGTGAAACAACTAGTTTACTGTCTTCCACTTCGACTGTTAGGTCTGGATGTATTTGTTGTTCTAGTTGTCCTAATTTCCCCTTAACAATAATGTTATTGTCTTTGATTTTTATTTCAACACCTTGAGGAATATCAATTGGTAATTTTCCTATTCGTGACATTTTTTTTTCTTTTAATTATTAGTAAACGTAGCAGATAACTTCGCCACCTATTTTTTGAGCTCTAGCTTCTTTATCAGACATAAGTCCTTTTGAAGTTGAAATAATTGCGATACCAAGTCCGTTTAACACTCTTGGTAAACTTTCGCTATTAGTGTATTTTCTAAGTCCCGGACGGCTTATTCTTTCTAAGCTCTGAATAGCGGGAGTTTTCAATACAGGATGATATTTAAGAGCAATTTTGATAGATCCTTGAGGAGCTTGATCAATAAATTTGTAACTCAAAATATAACCTTTATCAAAAAGAATTTCAGTTATTCTTTTTTTCATCTTAGATGCTGGAATTTCTACAACTTTATGCTTTGCTTTAATAGCATTTCTCACACGAGTAAGGTAGTCAGCAATTGGGTCTGTATACATTTTCTTCGATTTTATAAGTTAAATTTACCAACTTGCTTTTTTAATTCCGGGAATCAGACCATTAGAAGCCATTTCGCGGAAATTAATTCTGCTAATGCCAAATTGACGCATATATCCACGTGGACGTCCGGAAAGTTTACAGCGGTTTCTATATCTAATATAAGAAGAGTTTTTTGGTAATTTTTGCAAAGCAATCATTGCTTCTGCATCACCTTCGTTAACTCTTTTTTTAAGTTCAGCTCTTTTTTCGGCATATTTTTCGATTAAATTTAATCGTTTTACCTCGCGAGCTTTCATTGATTCTTTTGCCATAACTTAATTTTTACGCTAATTAGTTTTTCTTAAATGGGAAACCAAATTCTTGTAGAAGAGCGAAAGCTTCTTCGTCAGAGTCTGAATTAGTTACTATAGTAATGTTCATACCGGTCATTTTATGTACTTTTTCTATCTCAATTTCCGGGAAAATAATTTGTTCTTGAATTCCAATTGTATAATTACCATGACCATCAAGTTTAGTATTTAAACCATTAAAGTCTTTAATACGAGGAATAGCAGAAGAAACCAGTCTTTCTAGAAATTCGTACATAATTTTGCCTCTCAAGGTAACTCTAACGCCAATATCTCTTCCTTTTCTTAACTTAAAGTTAGAAATATCTCTTTTAGATTTAGTAGAAACTGCCAGTTGACCTGTGATTGCAGATAATTCTTCGATACCCTTTTCGATAATTTTCTTATCATTCAAAGAGTCTCCTAAACCTTGATTGATTACTATTTTTTCAATACGTGGTACTTGCATTATAGAAGAAAAACTTCTCTTCTCTTTCAATGCAGGTCGCACTTCGTTTTCGTACTTCGTTTTGTAGTTAGGGATATAACCTTTCATTACTTAATCTCCACTTTATTAGGTGATTTTTTAGAATATCTTACTAATTTTCCATCATCATTACGATGTCTACCAATACGTGTAGGCTTGTCTGTTTCTGGACAAACAACGGAAAGATTTGAAATATGAATAGGTGATTCTACCTTTTCGATATTTGATTGTCCTTCTTGCTGTTTAGATTTTCTGTGTTTGTGTACAATACTAACACCTTCAACAATTGCTAATTGTTTATCAGGCATAACTTTAAGTACACGGCCTCTTTTGTCTTTATCATTTCCTGAAATGACAACAACAATATCTCCTTTCTTTATATGCAACTTAGCCATAACTTCGAGGTGTTTAAAATTATATAACTTCCGGAGCTAAAGAGATAATCTTCATGTATCCTCTTCTCAATTCTCTAGGAATTGGGCCAAAGATACGTGTACCTCTAATTTCACCGGCTTGATTTAGTAATACGCAAGCATTATCATCAAAACGAATATAAGAACCATCTGGACGACGGATTTCTTTTTTTGTTCTAACAACAACTGCTCTTGTCACCATACTTTTTTTTGCCTCCGCATTTGGAGCAGCACTTTTAACGGTAACAACAATTTGGTCGCCAACAGAAGCATATCTTTTTTTGGTACCTCCAAGTACTCCAATACAAAGTACTTCTTTTGCACCAGAGTTATCAGCAACTAATAGTCTTGATTCTTTTTGTATCATAATTATTTAGCTCTTTCAATGATTTCCACTAGACGCCATCTTTTAAGTTTGCTCAAAGGGCGAGTTTCCATAATTCTCACAGTGTCACCTTCGTGACAAGTATTTTCTTCGTCGTGAGCAAGGTAATTCTTTTTACGCATGATAAACTTTCCGTATTTCTCGTGTTTCATTCTGTTAGTAACAGTCACTTTAATAGTTTTATTCATGCTAGTGCCTACGACTACGCCGATACGTTGTTTACGTAAATTTCTGTTAATTTCCATTTTTAACTGTTTTTAATTTCTTGAGCCTGACGTTTAGTTAATTCGGTTTTTAGTCTAGCAATTAGTCTTTTAGTTGATTTAAGAAAATGTGTTTGCTCAATTTTACTAATTGCATGAGTCGCACGTAAATTATATAATTTAAGTTTTTGTTCGTCTATTGTTTCAACAATTTCATTAGTTGAAAGCTCACGTATTTCTGAATTTTTCATCAATCTATAATTTTTATTTTATTCAACATAATCGCGGCGAACAACAAATTTTGTTTTAACCGGCATTTTTTGTGCTGCAAGACGAAGAGCTTCTTTTGCTATTTCAAGAGAAACACCTTCTATTTCAAACATAATTCTGCCAGGGCTAACCCTTGCAACATATTGAAAGATATCTCCTTTACCTTTACCCATACGAACCTCTGCAGGTTTTTTAGTAATTGGTTTATCAGGAAAAATTCTAATCCAAGTTTTACCTTGACGTTTCATGTGTCTGGTAAGAGCTTGACGAGCAGCTTCAATTTGGCGTGCTGAAATCCAAGCTTCTTCAATACTTTTGATACCGAAAGTACCAAAAGCAAGTTGATGTCCGCGATTGGAATTTCCTTTCATTTTGCCTTTTTGAGGCCTTCTGTATTTTAATTTCTTTGGTTGTAACATCGTCTTGTAATTTGTTAATTATTAACTACGTTTTTTACGTCTGGTAGTTTTCTTTTGTTGGATTTTTTTGTTTACGTCAGGAGAAAGATCAGGTCTTCCATAAATTTCTCCCTTGAAAATCCATACTTTAATTCCTACACGACCAACTTTTGTATGTGCTTCAACATTAGCATAATCAATGTTAGCACGAAAAGTATGAAGAGGTGTTCTACCTTCTTTGTAAGTTTCAGTACGAGCCATTTCAACTCCGTTTAATCGACCTGCAGCTTGAATTTTAATTCCTAAAGCTCCCATTCTCATGGTAGCAGCAATTGCATTTTTAATAGCTCTACGATATGCTATACGTCCTTCGATTTGACGAGCAACTGTATTACCTACTATTAATGCATCCAATTCAGGACGTTTAACTTCTAGAATATTTACTTGTACTTCTTTATCGCTGGTGATTTTTTTCAACTCTTCTTTGAGTTTATCAACTTCCTTACCACCTTTCCCGATGATAATACCAGGGCGAGCTGTGTTAATAGTAACAGTGATTAGTTTTACAGTTCTTTCGATAATAATTCTTGAAACATTTGCTTTTGCAAGACGGATGTTTAAATACTTTCTTATTTTATCATCTTCGACTAAGTTGTCGGCGTAATTGTTACCGCCAAACCAGTTAGAGTCCCAACCTCTAATATAGCCAAGTCTGTTACTAATTGGATTTACCTTCTGTCCCATAATTAATTTTGTTGTTCTTCAGTTTTTGTATCAAGATTTATTGTGACGTGGTTTGAACGTTTACGAACTCTAAAAGCTCTACCCTGAGCTCTCGGACTAATTCTTTTAAGTGTTCTTCCACCGTCTACTGCTACACTTTTAATGTACAAGTTAGAAACAGACAATTCAGAATTCTCATTTTTTTGTTCCCAATTTGCTATTGCAGACAACAGTAACTTTTTAAGTCTTAAAGCTGCATCTTTATGTGTGTAGGTCAGCATATTTAGAGCTGTTTCAACATCTTTTCCACGTACTAAATCTGCAACTAATCTCATTTTTCTTGCAGATACCGGGCTGTTACGTAGAACTGCGTAATTTTGTGTACTACGTTGCTCTTTACGTTTTTCTGCGCTAAGGCGTTTTCTCTTTCCCATTTTTGAAAATTTTTATAAGCTATTAGCCACGATTTATACTTACTTTTTCTTTTTCTTGTCAGCGTGTCCGCGGAATGTTCTTGTTGCCGCAAATTCGCCTAGTTTATGACCAACCATGTTTTCTGTTACGTAAACAGGTATGAATCTGTTACCATTGTGAACTGCGATTGTATGTCCAACAAAATCGGGGGTAATCATAGAAGCTCTTGACCATGTTTTAATGGTTTGCTTTTTACCCGCTTCATTCATTTGACTAATTCTTTTTTCGAGCTTATATTCAACAAAAGGTCCTTTTTTAAGTGAACGACTCATTTCTTAAAGTTTTGAGTTAGTTAATTATTTTCTTTTTCGTGATTTACGTCGCTCTACAATAAATTTGTCGGACGCTTTGTTAGGTTTACGAGTTGGTTGTCCTTTTGCGTAAAGACCATTTCTAGAACGAGGGTGTCCTCCGGAAGATTTACCTTCTCCACCACCCATTGGGTGATCAACAGGGTTCATCGCTACACCTCTTACTCTTGGCCTTCTGCCCAACCATCTTCTTCTACCTGCCTTACCATGTTTTACTATTTTATGATCTGTATTTGAAACAGAACCAATAGTAGCTTTACAAGTAGTAAGAACTTTTCTAGTTTCACCAGATGGTAATTTTACAATAACATATTTTCCTTCACGAGCAACTAATTGAGCATAAGAACCGGCACTTCTTGCCATAACTGCGCCTTTTCCAGGATTAAGTTCAATGTTATGAATAACAGTTCCCAAAGGAATTTCTGAAAGAAATAATGCATTTCCTATTTCCATTGGAACACCTTTACCAGACATAACTTCGTTGTCTACTTCCAGACCTTTTGGAGCAATTATGTATCTTTTTTCACCATCTTTATAGAAAAGTAGAGCTATTCTTGCACTTCTATTTGGATCGTACTCGATTGTTTTTACTATTGCAGGAATACCGTCTTTATTTCTTTTAAAATCAATGACTCTGTATTTCTTTTTGTGTCCACCACCAATATTTCTGGTAGTCATACGCCCATAATTGTTTCTTCCTCCGGTAATTTTTTTACCAGAAGTAAGACTTTTCTCGGGTATATTTGTTGTAATATTATCGTAAACAGGGGCAATTTTACCTCTCTGTCCCGGCGTTGTCGGATTTATTTTTTTAACTGCCATTTTCTCTCAATTTCTTAATTAGTTATTGAAAATATCAATTTTATCACCGTCAGCTAATGTTATGTAAGCCTTTTTGAATGAACGGGTTTTACCTCTTACAAGGCCACCTTTTGTAAATCGTTCTCTTCTTTTTCCTGCGTATCTAACGGTGTTAACACTAAGCACTTTCACTCCGTATACTTTTTCGATAGCGTTTTTAACTTCAATCTTATTTGCTTTCATGTGTACAATAAAAACATATTGATTAAGTTTCTCTAAGTCCGTAACTTTTTCTGTGTTAACTGGTTTTATTAAGATGTCCATTTCTTAAATTTTTTAAAAAATTTGCACTGAAAAGACGCAAAAAAGCGTCTAAATTTCTAAATTTTATCCCAAAAGACTGTTAATTGTTGCAACTGTACTTTCAGAAAGGACTAAATTTTGATTGTTCAAAATGCTATAAGTGTTTAATTCATTGACAGTTATAACGCTGGTATCCTTTAAATTTCGTGACGACAAATATACGTTATTATTTTTATTATTAAAAACAAACATAACTTTTTTGTCATTAATTTTTAAATTATTTTTAACAAGCAAAATTTCTTTTGTTCTAGGAACTTCAAAATTGAAATCCTCTACAACCATCAATTCATTTTTTTGCAACTTATAAGTAAAAGCTGAACGTCTAGCTAGTTGTTTAACTTTTTTGTTAAGTTTGTGAGAATAAGAGCGAGGTCTAGGACCAAAAACTCTACCACCTCCACGCAACAAAGGGCTTTTTATACTACCAATACGGGCACCACCACCACCTTTTTGTTTTCTTAATTTTCGTGTACTTCCTGCTATTTCAGCACGTTCTTTTGCTTTATGTGTACCTTGACGTACATTAGCTCTGTGTTGTTTAACATCAAGATAAATAGCATGATCATTAGGTTCAATATTGAAAACTGAGTCCATCAGTTCAATAGTACGACCTGTTTCCTGTCCTTGTATATTTAATATTTTGACTTCCATTACTTTTCAATTATTACATATGAGCCATTAAACCCTGGAACTGCACCTTTAATTATAAGAAGGTTTTCTTCCGGAATAAGTTTTAATACTCTAAGGTTAATTACTTTTACTCTGCTATTTCCTGTACGACCGGCCATTCTCATCCCTTTGAAAACACGAGATGGATCAGAAGAAGCACCAATAGAACCCGGAGCTCTTTTTCTGTTATGTTGACCGTGAGTAGATTGACCAACACCACTAAAACCGTGACGTTTAACAACACCCTGAAATCCTTTCCCTTTTGATAAACCTGTTACATCTAACCAAGTGTCATCACTAAAGAAATCCACATTAAGAATTTGACCGACTTTTAATTCATCGTATTTTCCTCTAAATTCAACAACTTTTCTTTTAGGAGTAGAATTAGATTTTTTAAAGTGTCCAATTTCAGCTTTAGTAGAATTTTTTTCTTTTTTGTCATCAAAAGCAAGTTGAACTGCATCATAGCCGTCGATTTCCACCGTTTTAATTTGTGTAATCACACATGGTCCGGCTTGGATTACAGTGCACGGAATATTTCTTCCTTCTTCGTCAAAAATAGAAGTCATCCCTATTTTCTTTCCTATTAATCCTGGCATTTTATCTGAATTTGATTAATTATTAACTAAATTAAATTTTTATTTCAACATCTACCCCACTTGGTAGTTCCATATTTCCCAAAGCATCAATTGTTTTAGCCGATGCATTGTAAATATCAATGATTCTTTTGTGAGTTGACAATTGAAATTGTTCGCGTGCTTCTTTGTTAACGAAGGTCGAACGATTGACAGTAAAAATACGTTTATGCGTTGGCAAAGGAACTGGCCCTCTGATAAATGCACCAGTGTTTTTTACAGTCTTAACGATCTTTTGAGCCGAGTTATCAACCAAATTATGATCGTAAGATTTCAATTTAATTCTGATCTTTTGGTTCATAGAGTCTTTAAATTTAAATTGTTATCCAAAAAACTTTTAATTATTATCTACTTAAAATAAATTCGACCGGTAATAGTATCAATAATTCTCTCTTGAATTTCCTCTGGTACTTTTTGAAAATGAGAAAATTCCAATGAAGAATTAGCTCTTCCGGACGACATTGTTCTAAGATCTGTTATATATCCGAATGTTTCAGCAAGAGGCACTTTAGAATTGATAATTCTCAGCCCGCTTCTTACGTCAGAATTCATAATATTTCCTCTTCTTTTGTTTAAATCTGAAACTATATCACCATAGTATTCTTCCGGCGATGTAACTTCCAATTTCATTATTGGTTCTAAAATAACAGGGTTTGCTTTTCTTGCAGCATGAATAAGAGCTTGTCTTGATGCGATTTCAAATGATAAAGCGTCTGAATCAACAGAATGAAAACTTCCATCAAGTAATTCAACGTGAATATTTAGCATTTTAAATCCGGCAAGAGGACCATTAGTCAATCCTGATTGTAAACCTTTTTCTATAGATGGAATAAATTCTTTAGGAATTGCACCACCTTTTATACTATTAGTAAATTTCAAACCTTTAATCTCTTCTTCAGAACAAGGAGAAATTCTAATTGTTAAATCTGCAAATTTCCCTTTTCCACCTGACTGTTGTTTGAAAATTTCTTGATGTATTACAGTTGCATCAACTGTTTCACGATAAGAAACCTGTGGTTTACCCTGATTGCAAGAAACATTAAACTCTTTAACTAATCTGTCTGAAAGAATTTCAAGATGTAATTCTCCCATTCCATTCATTATCGTTTGTCCTGTTTCTTCGTTTATTTCGATATGTAAACTAGGATCTTCGTCTTCTAATTTTCTTAAAGCTGAAATAAGTTTTTCAGTATCAGCTTGAGTTTTTGCTTCTACGGCAACACTTATAACCGGTTCTGGGAAAACAATATTTTCAAGAACAATAGGATAAGATTTATCAGAAAGAGTATCGCCTGTTTTAATATCTTTAAAACCAACTATTGCGCCAATATCACCAGCTTTTAGTTCATTAACAAGAGCTTGTTTATTTGCGTGCATTCTATATAAGTTTGCAATTCTCTCTTTTTTTCCTGTTCTAGAGTTGTAAACCTGTTCGCCACTCTTAAGAACGCCGGAGTATATCCTAACGTAAGCTAAGCTCCCAACAAAAGGGTTATTTGAAATTTTAAATACTAATGATGATAATGGAAGGTTAAAGTCAGTTTCTCTGATTTCTTCTTTTTTTGTAACCGGATTAATTCCGACAACAGATTCTCTATCTAGCGGAGAAGGAAGAAACAATGAAACAGCATCTATAAGAGTCTGAACTCCTATGTTTTTGAGAGAAGAACCACAAAAAACAGGGACTAAACTCATATTAACAGTTTGCTTTCTGATAATTTCAAAAATTTCTTCATTAGTAATCTTAGATGAATCGTCTAAATATTTTTCCATAAATTGGTCGTCATACTCAGAAAGCTTTTCAAAAAACTTTTCTCTCCATTCAGTTGCTTCTTCTAAAAATTCAGCAGGAATTTCTTTAAGAGCAAATTTTGCACCTTCAGTTTCATTATCCCAATATATTGCTTTAAATTGAATTAAATCAATTACACCTTTAAAATCATCTTCGGCACCAATTGGTATTTGTAAAACCAATGGATTTGCCAATAATTTCTCTTCAATATCAGAAACAGCTCTAAAAAAATCAGCACCTGCTCTGTCCATCTTATTAATAAAAACAAGTTTAGGTACTCCATACTTATCAGCCTGTCTCCAAACCGTTTCTGATTGAGGCTCTACACCTGCAACCCCACAGAAAACAGCTACTGTTCCATCTAATACACGTAAAGATCTCTCTACTTCAACAGTAAAGTCAACGTGTCCGGGAGTATCAATAATATTAATTTGAAAGTCTTGGTTGTTATATTTCCAATAAACAGTGGTAGCAGCAGAAGTAATAGTAATACCTCTTTCTTGTTCTTGTCTCATCCAATCCATAGTGGCCGCACCTTCGTGTACTTCGCCCATTTTGTGTATAATACCGGAATAGAACAGAATTCTTTCTGTTGTAGTAGTTTTTCCGGCATCAATGTGCGCCATTATGCCTATATTTCTTATATGTTTTAATTTGTCAATCATAGCTCAAAGACCATAGGATTGAAATCCGACGAGAATTTTGATTTTTTTTCTTATGTATTACCGATTGCTGTTCTAAAATTTCCCAGAAGGGATTCATCATTTTCTAATCAATCGGTATAATTCTTAGAATTTGATAAAATAATAAAAAAATATATTACATTCTAAAATGAGCAAATGCTTTGTTTGCATCAGCCATTCTGTGAATTTCTTCTTTACGTTTAAAAGCGCCACCTTCTTCATTGTAAGCAGCAATAATTTCTTCAGATAATCTCTGAGCCATTCCTTTTCCTTTACGTTTTCTAGCAAAAAGGATAAGATTTTTCATGCTAATTGCCATTTTTCTTTCCGGACGAACTTCCATAGGAACTTGAAAAGTAGCTCCTCCAATTCTGCGACTTTTAACCTCTACAGCGGGAGTAACATTTTCAATTGCTTTTTGCCAAATTTCTAAGGGAGATTTTTCTTCGTCTTTCAATTTTGTTGCAACTATATCAAGAGCATCATAAAATATTTGAAATGTTTTGTTCTTTTTACCGTTTAGCATCATATTGTTTACAAATTTTGTAACCATTGAACTATTAAATTTAGGGTCCGGTAAAATATATCTTTTCTTTGGTGAACCTTTTCTCATGACTAATTTAGTTTAAAGTTTATTTTTTAGGTCTTTTTGCTCCGTATTTAGATCTTCTTTGTCTTCTTCCTTCTACTCCGTCAGCATCAAGAGTACCTCTAACAACGTGATATCTAACTCCCGGTAAATCTTTTACTCTACCGCCACGTACCATAACAATCGAGTGTTCTTGAAGGTTGTGACCTTCTCCCGGTATGTATGCGTTAACTTCTTTACCATTTGTTAATCTAACACGTGCAACTTTACGCATAGCTGAGTTAGGTTTTTTCGGTGTAGTGGTGTAAACTCTTACACATACTCCTCTTCTTTGAGGGCAACTATTCAAAGCAGGAGATTTACTCTTCTTTGTCAGTTCTTTTCTTCCCTTTCTAATTAATTGTTGTATCGTTGGCATAAAAATGAATTTATTAATCTTTTACATTTTTTCGGACTGCAAAAGTACGGGTTTAATTTTTCACTTGCAAATTTTTTAGTGAAAAATTTTAATTGTTTTTTTTAGTTGATTAAAAATATAAATAGAGCCAAAAAAAGCACTATTATAATAAGGTGTTATTCAAAAATAATTTTAAAATGTGTGTTATCTATTTTATCTACGGAAAGATTTTCATTATATTTTTTTCCAATTTCACGAATTATAGGAATTGCTAAATCTATCAAACCCCTATCTGAATTATAAGTCATTATTAATTCTCTGCCTGATTTCCAATTATATTCAAACACAGGAGGTTTAGCATTAGGAACGTTTTCAGTCATTACATTATGAATAGTATGAATATTGGCTATAAATTCTTTTGCGTTGCTAAAGACAAACGAAGGATATACTTCTTGACTATAAAAATGAATCCAATATTCGGCAAAAGCTTCAAACAATTGAGATATCGACATTTCTAATACATCGCACGAATTATTAATCATCTGCATAACTAAATTATCTTCAATATCTTCACGTATAAAAAAAACATGATCGAAATCAAATCCGGTTTTTACTAGAATTTTCTCCCATTTTTCAATTCCGAATTGTGAAATAATAAGTTTTTCAGCTGCCTTTACAATTGTCCCTTTCATTACTTTTTCTTTTGTATATCCTCAATTAATTTCTTTAAATTAAAAATTTCAGCTTCTTTTTTTTCTAATTCTATATCGTATTTTTCCAGTTTTTCTCTAAAATCCCTTGACCGTTTTTCATATTTATTTTTAGCCTCCTTTTCAGACGCTATTACTTTTTCCAAATTTTCTCTATGCTCTTCTTCATATGATAAATCTTTTACTAATGCGTAAATAAATTGCTCATTATCAACTTTAAAAGACACCAATGTTACTTCAGCCGGGAAATTTGTACCGTCAGATTTTTTATGTGTCCAATTAAAAACAGCAGATCCTTCTTCAATTGATTTTATCATCATAGAATTTGCCAACTCCATAGAATTTGATCCATCAGGTTGGTTTTCGGGAGAAACCTCAGAAGGGTGAGTATTAATAAAATCGCCCTTAGTGTTGTATTTGAATAGCCTTAATGAAGCGGGATTACAATCAATAAATTTATTGTCAGATAACAATTGTATAGCGTCGTTACTTTTCTCAAAAAGCATTTTAAATCGTTCACTTTGTATTTCAGAATTCTTAACGGCAATTTCAATTTTTTCTAATTGTGTCTTATTCTTATCTAATGCTTTTTTCAAGACATCTTCCGAAGCTTCTAATTTCTTTGCAATTGCAAGTGCTTCCATTTTTTCCTGTTCAGCATTTTGACGAGCTTTTTCAACATCCTTCACTTTTTGAAGAATTTCATTTTCCTTTGTTTGTAATTCTTTAGTTATTACCTGCAGTTTTTCATTCTCTTTAACTCTCTGGCTTATATCAAACGACACACAAATAAATTTTAAAACTTGTCCTGTGGCATCAATAAAAGGAACAATATAATCATTAAACCAAACCACCTCGTTTTGCCCTGTTTTAAATTTTCTTTGATATTGTTGTTCTTCTCCCTTAAGTAGTTTTTGCCAAAACAAGTCCTTTTTAAGAACAGAATCATCGGAAAAATCAAATTCGGAAAAATGATGGCCTGCAATTTCATTGTTTTCAATTCCAAATTTTTCACTTATAGAGTCAGGAACCGTAACAACATTTCCATCAACATCCAATTCTATGATATATGAAACTTTATTTACCAGGTTTATAAGGTTATTCAATTCACTTTCACGATAAGCTGCTCTTTCTTGGGTTGCTTGCAACTCCTCTAAATTTTGTCGAAGTTCTTCTTCTTTCAAGGAACGTTGTTCAGCTTCGAGTTTTGCTGTTTGAAGTAATTTTGCTGTTCTTTCGTTTATTTTAGTAATTGAAAGTGTAGAAGCTATTGATTCGGCAATTTTTTCAACAAATTCAATTTGATATTTTTCAAATTCATTAAAAGAAGCTATTTCAAGAACTCCAAGAATGTTTTCTTCATGTTTTAGAGGAGCAATTAGAAGACTTCTTGGATTTGCCCCACCCAAACCGGAAGTAATACTTATATAATCTTCTGGTATTTCAGTCATGTATATCGTTGCTTTTTCAACGGCACAAGTACCAACTAGTCCTTCTCCCAGAAGAAAAGATTTTTTCTTCTTCCTTTCTTTACTATATGCATAAGAAGCAGCTAATTCTAACAACACATTATCTTTATTGTCATCATTTAAAACAAAAACACCACCTTGGTTCGAGTTTAAATAATTTACAAGTTCTTTAATAATTGAAGTTGATAATTCCGTAATGTCTTTTGCTGCTTGACGCAAAATATCAGAAAACTTAGCAATACCTGTATTAGTCCATTCTCTGACACGATCTTCTTTTCGTCGTGTAACTTCATCTTTTTGAGCAACAGACAAACTATCCCTTAGCAAAATAAGAGCATTACCCAGTTCATCTTGTTCACTAACCGGAGTGTATTCAAAACTAAAATTTCCATTTCCAATTTCAGTTGCAAAAGCAGAAGCATCTTTTAGAGACTTGATAATCTTACTTAAACTGTCGGAAATTTCAATTACTTCAGAAAAAGCAGTAGGTTCTAATTCGACATCTGGAAATACTCCTGATTTGAGAGGTTCAATATATTCCTGAATTTCTTTAACTCTTCTTGATACTACCCTAGGGATAATAAAAATGATAGAAGCAAATAAAATCAACATAATTAAAACACTAATAATAATGGTGCTTTGGACATTTCCAACATCATCGGCAGTCCGACTATTGACTTCTTTTAAAGAAACAGAAAAAACTTCTCCAAAATTATTATATAAAGTTGTCCATTGATTCATTAAATTAGCTTGATCATTCAAAAATAATTTTCTGTCAATACTAACTAATTTACTGAAGGATTGTTTGTATTCATTGACATAACCAATAAATTCTGTAGAATAGGAAGGATTAATTGGAATAAACTGGGTAGTATCAATCAAACCAGTATCTCTAACAACTTTATTTTGTCTGATATAAGAATTCATCATTGTAAAGATATTAAGAAAATCTTCATAATGACTAAAATTCGGATTGTTTAAGTATTCCAAAAAAGCAACGTGTGATTTGACTAGCAAGTCTTTTAACTGTTTATCTGTTACAGAATTTAAAGAAAGGTCATAAAGCGTAAAACAATTCCCTATAATACCGGTTTTCCTTGCCCCCCTGAGGAAAAGCAAGTGGGATATTTCCTCAAAAACGTCTTCTATTTTTGTTAATTCATTAGATAATTGTTGCAAATCATCACTAAGATCGTATTCCAACTTATACGAAACATCTATAAGTGAATCCATTTTACTTTTTGTATTAGTAATGTAAATTTGACTTCTTTTAATGAATTTATTTTGTTCAGTTTGATAAAAAACTAAATCATCTTTATATTTTATTAAAAAATCATGTTGAGAACTCTGGGCTTCTGTCCAATAATAATGAGCATTTCTAAACTCATTTTTAAATTCAATAGCTTTATTGGCATTACCAACTTGAATAATAAAGGCAACAATCAATCCTCCAACAACAACAGTAAGAGAAGTGAAAAATATGATTAAAAAGTTTTGTAAACTGATTTTTTTCATCTGTTTATCTTTAATTTAATAAATTCTGCAAAATATCTGCTAGAAATTAGCATTCTGTAAGAAAATTGTTTGTTTACAAGTAGTTAAGAACCACAAAATTAGTGAATTTTTTTTACCGAAATTCTTTTCAAAATTGATATTTGGACAAAGTTAAAAACTTTTTTCAAAAAAAAGAAATTTCAAAATAATTTAATATCAGTGCTAAATTAAATCAAAATTTTAAATGAAGTATATTTTTAATATTATTGCAAAGTTGTTATTTTTACACTCCAAAAATAATATTTATGATAAAATCAATTTTCAACCTGATTATTTTTAGCATTATAGGCATTTCTACGTTTGCTCAGGGGAGAGGTACTTTTATTGAGGCTGATACAACTTTTTATCCGCTTGAAGTAGAACTTCAAATAAACAACAAAACGAAGGATATTAATGATGGTTTTGTTATTGCAAACGTATCGGGCGGTATAACTCCATATCACTATTATTGGTCAAAAGAAGATATTTCACTTAACTCTTCAATAGGACAAAAGTTAACAGAAGGTCAAAAATACACTTTAATTGTTCGCGATTCAAATGGTGATTCATTAGTAAATGATATTTTAGTACCATCAAAATCATTAAATGAAAAATTTAACTCAGCATTAGTACCAGCGGTTAATTTTATGGCGAAATTTATTATGGCAGATGTGTTTGCGATGCTAAATATTTATGACCCGGTTTTAAAAGATGAAAATGGCGAAATATTAAGACATCCTAATGGTGATCCCATGAAAATGAACATTCCAATAATAGTTGTTTGGCTTATATTGGGTGCACTTTTCTTTACTATATATTTAGGTTTTATAAATTTCAGAGGCTTCAAACTTGCAATTCAACATGTGGCAGGAAAATTTGACAAGAAAGAGACAAAAGGAGAAGTTTCTCATTTTCAGGCTCTTACAACAGCTCTTTCGGCCACTGTGGGCTTAGGAAACATTGCCGGAGTGGCAATTGCAATAAGTATTGGAGGACCTGGTGCTACTTTATGGATGATTATTGCAGGATTATTAGGTATGTCTACAAAATTTGTTGAATGCACATTAGGAGTAAAATATAGAGACATCAACAAAGACGGAGTAGTTTCAGGAGGTCCAATGTATTATATGAATAAAGCATTTAAAAACAGAAAAATGGGAGGTTTTGGTAAAATTCTTGCTGGTGTTTTTGCTGTTTTAATAATTGGAGGTTCTTTTGGAGGGGGCAATATGTTCCAGGCAAATCAGGCTTTTGCGCAAGTTAGTAATATGTTTCCAGCTTTGAGTAACTTTGGTGCTCTATTCGGAGTTATTTTGGCAATTTTAGTTGGAACGGTTGTACTTGGTGGAATTAAGAGTATTGCAAAAGTCACCGACAAAATAGTTCCATTTATGGCCTTATTTTATGTAATTGTTGCCTTAATAATAATTATTATCAATTTTAAACATACCGGAGAAGCATTTAGTTTAATATGGAATGGAGCCTTTGGAGCAGATGCACTAAAAGGAGGTATAATTGGGGTAATGATTGTCGGCTTTCAAAGAGCTGCTTTTTCTAACGAAGCCGGAGTTGGCTCTGCATCAGTAGCTCACTCCGCAGTAAAAACAAACGAACCAGTTACTGAAGGTTTAGTTGCATTATTAGAACCATTTATTGATACAGTTGTAATTTGTACAATGACAGCTTTAGTAATAATTTATACAGGGTTTTATTCAAACCCAACTGGTTTGGACGGAGTAGAATTAACATCTGCGGCATTTGGTTCTGTTTTTAGTTGGTTTCCATACTTACTTATTCTTGCAATAATGCTTTTTGCTTTTTCAACAATGATATCTTGGTCTTACTACGGATTAAATGGCTTTAAATATCTATTTGGCAAATACATAAAAAACGACAAAACAACAAGAAATATATATTACACATTCTTTTTATTATTTATTGTAATCGGTTCTGCTTCAAGTCTTGGAGCAGTAATTGATTTTTCAGACATGATGATTTTGAGCATGGCTTTTCCTAATATTATTGCTCTTTATGTTCTTTCAAGAGAAGTAAAAGGAGATTTGAAAACTTATTTAAAGAAGATAAAAAAATAATTACAGATTACTGAATTCTAGTAATATTCCAAATTATGATAACAAATAAAAACCCGAAAAATCAATTATGATTTTTCGGGTTTTTAATTTTATATTTTATTGATTTCCCTTACAATTTCCATTCCTCGAGTAATTGCTTTCTCGTTCATTGGAATCATGTGATGATGTCTTTCAGGAAGAGATTTTTTCAAACCTTTAATAACATTTTCCATCTTCACAATAGGTTTCAGTTTAAGATATGCTCCAAGTACAATCATATTTGCAATTTTTGTATTACCAATAATTGAAGCTTCTTTTGCAGCAGAAATAATACATATATTAATGTCTTTTCTTTTTGGAGGATGAATCACTCCGTTGTCATCGTAAAGCAAAAGTCCTCCGGGTTTAACAGTATTCTCAAATTTATCCATTGATTGTTGGTTCAAAATGATTGCTGTATCAAAAACATTTAGTATTGGAGAACTAATTCTTTCGTCGCTCA
The DNA here is from genome assembly GCA_016938685.1 of Bacteroidales bacterium. Classification (GTDB taxonomy): domain Bacteria; phylum Bacteroidota; class Bacteroidia; order Bacteroidales; family JAFGUD01; genus JAFGUD01. The sequence continues at coordinate 28,860 of JAFGUD010000033.1, forward strand.
CAATAACTATTACATTTGCAGTTCCGCCACGCATTTCGGGTCCGTATGATGGCATCCACGAAACTTCTTGGTCTTGCATTATTCCGGAATAAGCCAATATTTTCCCCATAGAAAGAACACCTTGACCACCAAAACCGGCAATTATTATTTCTTCAGTCATTTTTTTTAATTTTAAAATTTTTAAATAAGTTATTGAGTTTGTCGAGTTATCGAATTGTCGAGTAGTTAATTGTCAATTTGACTCAATAACGAACTACTCGATTACTCGAACACTCTTTCACTCTATAGCTCCTCTTCTTTCAGTGTTCCCAATTCGTAATAAGGCAACATATTGTCTTCCAACCACTTAATAGATTGAACGGGTGTCATTTTCCAACCAGAATTACAGTTAGATACGATTTCCACAAAAGAAGTTCCTTTATTTGCTTTTTGGTATTCAAACGCTTTTCTGATAGCTTTTTTTGTTTTTCTAACCAAAGCTGGCGTATGAACTGCATGACGAGCTACATAACAAGTTCCAGGTAAAGTTGCAACAATTTCAGTTATTTTAAGAGGGTTTCCCATCATTTTAACATCACGACCATGTGGCGATGTAGAAGTTTTCATATTTGGAAGAGATGTTGGAGCCATTTGTCCACCAGTCATACCATAAATACCATTATTAATAAAAATAACAGTAATATTTTCTCCTCTATTACACGCATGAATTGTTTCTGCAGTACCAATTGCAGCTAAATCTCCGTCTCCCTGATATGTAAAAACGAATTTTTCCGGCATAACTCTTTTTATACCTGTAGCCATTGCTGTCGCACGTCCATGAGGAGCTTGCGCCATATCAATGTCCATAAATTCGTAAGCCAAAACAGAACACCCCACTGGAGCAACTCCAATTACATCAGTTCTAATATTCATTTCTTCGATAACTTCAAGAACAAGTCTATGTGCCACTCCATGCCCACATCCGGGACAATAACTGAGTGGTTTATCGGTAAAAAGTTTAGTTTTCTCAAAAACCAAATTTTCCGATTTTATTATATCTTCAATTTTTATATCTGCCATATTATTAACCTCCTATAATTTTAGTTTTTAATGCATTAACAATCTCTTCTGGAGTTGGAATCATTCCACCTACTCTTCCAAAATGGTCAACAGGAATTTTAAATTCAGTAGCAAGTTTTACATCTTCAACCATTTGTCCCATACTCATTTCTACTGTCAAAGCACCTTTTAAATTAGGCACCATATCCATAATTTCTTTGTAAGGGAAAGGATAAAGAGTAATTGGTCTGAAAAGTCCAACTTTTATACCTTCTTTGCGAGCAAGTTCTATTGATTTTTGGCAAATACGCGCACTTGAACCATAAGCAACAAAAATATAATCAGCGTCGTCGCAATTTATTTTTTCGTATCGAACTTCATTCTCGCAAACTTCTTTATATTTTGCACCAAGTTTAAGATTAAATTTTTCTTGTCTTTCTGAAACTAAATCAAGTGAAGTAATAATATTTTGTGATCTACTTTCTGGTTTCCCAGTTAACGCCCAATCGCCATATTTTTGAATGATTTCTTCATTCGTCAAACGTGTTTTTTGCTCAAAAAGCTCAACTTTTTCCATCATCTGACCAATAACTCCGTCAGATTGAATCATTACAGGATTTCTGTATTTGAAAGCTAATTCAAATGCCAAAGGCACAAAATCTACCATTTCTTGAACAGAAGCTGGCGCAAGAACTATCAAATGATAATCTCCGTGTCCACCACCTTTTGTTGATTGAAAATAATCAGCTTGTGAAGGTTGAATTGTTCCTAATCCAGGTCCCCCTCTAACAACGTTTACAACCACACAAGGAATTTCCGAACCAGCAATATATGATATACCTTCTTGTTTTAAACTTATTCCAGGACTTGAAGAAGATGTTACAACTTTTTTACCAGTACAAGCAGCTCCATAAACCATATTTATAGCAGCAACTTCACTTTCAGCTTGTAAAACAACCATTCCTGTTCGTTTGTGAGGTTCTTCAAACATTAAATACTCAATGACCTCAGACTGTGGAGTGATAGGATAACCAAAATATCCATCTACGCCCTCGCGTATAAAAGCTTCGGCTATCGCTTCATTTCCTTTCATTAATTTTATTTCGCCCATTTTCGATTTTTTTTAAATTTAAAATTTAGCCTTCAACAGGCAATTTAACTCTGTAAACTGTGATACACGCATCAGGACAAACCATAGCACAATTTGTACAACCAGTACACGCTTCCGGATTTGCCATAAAAGAATAGTGATACCCTTTTTCATTTACATTTTCATGCATTGCCAAAACGCCGGCAGGACACGCAACTGTACATAATTCACAGCCTTTGCATCGTTCAACATTTACAACAACGGCTCCTATAACTTTTGCCATAATTATTTGATTTTTATATTTTTAATGATTTTCTCTAAATTTTTTCAGTCTATATTCCAGTATCTCAAATTGTTCGGGAAGTACTTGCGAAACACAAGCTCTCATTCCTTCGGTTCTTTCACTTCCGGTAATTTTTAGCGAAATTGCACTAATTCCGTAGTAAAGCATTTCTTCTAAAAGTTCATCACCAGTCATTCCGGGGTAGGAAAATGTAAAATAAAAACCATCTGAAATATCCTGATCTTCATCTTTTTCATAAACTATTTTGAAACCATTTTCCAAAAACAATCTTTTCATCACATTAGCACGTTCTGCATAAGGTTTTACGGCTTCAATAAAATTATATTCTCCATTATTGACGGCTCTCAACATTTTAGCCATTCCTTTTTGAACAGAATGACTTACTCCGGCAGAAAGTGTATATAACGAACCATATATTAATGCGTATCCAAAAGTATCTTTTTTAAAATTTCTTCTTAAGCCTTCAAAAGATTTATCAAACAAGCTAGGAGAAACGATTATTATACCCAAACGTTCTCCGGCATAACTAAACACCTTAGAGCTTGAAAGCATAATTACATAATTATTCGTATAATTAGCAACTGAAGGCTGATAAGGAGGTAAACCGGGTTGAGAATAATCCTCTCTAAAATCCATTCCGAAATAAGCAAGATCTTCAATAACAACTGCCTGATACTTAGTTGCAAGTTCACCAATAATTTTCAATTCCCTTTCAGTAAAACTAATCCATGAAGGATTATTCGGATTAGAATAAATAATACTTGAAAACTCATCAGTTTTTAAGTATGATTCAATTTTATTTCTAAGTTTTTCACCTCTGAAATTATAAACATCAAAAGTTTCATATTGTACTCCTAACACTTGACACTGCTGTTTTTGAACAGGAAAACCCGGATCAATAAACAGAATTTTATTTCGTTGAGTATAAGTTCTGTTAACAGTTAAAAATAAAGCCATTGCAGATTGCATAGAACCTACTGCAGGAACACAACATTTAGCCTCGACATCTTTATTCAAAAACAATTTAACAAATCTAGAAGCTTCTTGTTTTAATTCAGCATCTCCCTCAATCATGGGGTATTTAGAAGTAACTACATTTTCAAGAGCTTCAATTTGAGCATTAAGCAAAATTTTGGGAGTAGGTAAACCGGGAACCCCCATCTCCATTCTCACAAATTTTTCACCTGTTGCTTGCTCTATTTCATTTACAACTTTGACAATCTCTCGGATTGTAGAAGAAGAGATATCCGGTTTCAATCCGGAATTATCAATTTTTTCTTTAACAATATTAAAGTTTATTGGGGTCTCTTTCATTAGTACTTTTTTAAAATTGATTAAAAAATATTAAAGAACTTTAAAATAATATAGAGTGTATTATAACAGCTAAAATTATTCGTTTGCTAAATTAGTAAATCAAATATGAAGAAAAAATGTTTTTAATCAGGAATTGAATAAATACTTAAAAAACAGCGCATTAGAACAACATGTTTGAAAAAACAAAATACTTTTAAAGATTTATTTTAAGAATTTAATTTTTTATGGTAAATTTGTTTAAAATTTTGCTTTTAACTAAGCAATTCACTAACCAAAAAACATTAACGACAAAAAGACATATTTAACAAATGAAAAAAATTTTATTATCAGCGCTATTTGCTATATTAGTATTAAGCGCATTTGCTCAAGAAAAAGAATATCAAATTGCATGTATTGCTTTTTATAACGTAGAAAATTTGTTCGATACAATAGTTGATCCAGATACAAATAGAATTTTACAAGAAGATTTTACCCCTAAAGGACCAAAAAATTGGACATCTGAAAAGTATTTCAGAAAGCTGGATAATATAGCTCGCGTAATTTCTGATATTGGCACAGAATTGGTGCCAACCGGTCCTGCTATTTTAGGAGTTTCAGAAGTTGAGAACAAATTAGTTCTTGAAGATTTAGTAAAAAGACCGGCTATAGCATCAAGAAATTATCAGATTGTACATTTTCAATCACAAGACGAAAGAGGTGTTGATGTTGCTTTTTTATATCAACCAAGCAGGTTTAAATTAATAAGTGCCAATCATTATCCTATTTTATTAGATGAACATGACCGAACAAGAGATTTGGTTGTAATGTGTGGTCTTTTAGATGGTGAAAAAATGTATTTTATGGTTGACCACTGGCCATCAAGAGGAGGCGGTCAAAAAAAATCACAACCCAAAAGAGACAGTGTAGCAAGTCATGACAGATCAATTATTGATTCTATTTTGGCTATCGAACCAGATGCTAAAATTATCTTCATGGGTGACCTTAATGACGACCCAATCGACGAAAGTGTTACAACATTTTTGAATGCAAATGGTAAACTCAAAAAATTAAAAGAAGGTCAACTTTACAATCCTATGGCTGAAAAATATAAAAAAGGAATAGGAACTTTGGGATATAATGGCACATGGAATTTATTTGATCAGATAATATTAACACAAAGCTTTTTAGGTGACGATAAAAGCACTTATAAATTTCACAAAGCTCTTGTTTATAATAAAAAATATTTAATACAAGAATCGGGATATTACAAAGGTTATCCATTCAGATCATTTAGTGGAAACGATTTTATTGGTGGCTACAGTGACCATTTCCCTTCTTATATTTACATTATTAAAGAAAATAAATAAACCTATGGAAATCGATCGTGTTTTTATGCAATCCGTACTTTCGTTGTATGATGAATTAGCCACAAATGGTATTTATATTGTTTATATTGGTAAGTTTACACAACGAATTACTTCAATGTTTTCAGCAATGCTTGAAGAAGAGCTTGAAAAACACAGTGAAGATAAAAAAACACGAAAAAGAGTTTACCATGCAATGGTGGAAACCATGCAAAATATTCAACGTCACGCAGAAGAATATTCCGAGGAGGTTTTTAGCAATGGTTTGTTTATGATAGGGAAAAGAGATAAAATCTTTTACATTATAACTTCGAATAAAATCTCAGTTTCCAGTAAAGAAAAAGTAGTATTAGCTATCGACAAGGTAAATAACTGTACAAGAGAAGAGTTAAACGAAATGTATAAAAAACAACTCAAAGACGGCAAAATCGGAGAACACGGTGGAGCCGGTCTTGGGTTGATTGATATTGCCAGAAAAACAGAAAACAAAATTGAATATCTGTTTTTACCGATTAATTTCACAGAAGAATATTTTGTACTCAAGGCGGAAGTTGACCCTAATAAGTTTCATCTTTCAGAAGATAAATTACGATAAAATTAAAAAACAAGTTACTATTCAAGTACTTCAACAACCGGATTTCCAGTGCTTTTATTAGGTAGTGAAATATCTAATAAGAAAGACAAAGTAACAGCTAAATCATCCATTGAAACTTTTCTGTAAATATCTTTTTTAGGAACATTACCTCCATAAAAAATCAACGGAACATGAGTATTTTCATTATATCCTGAATTACAATCACATAAACTAGTTCCGTCATCTTGAAAACGCCAGCCATAATCCAATACTAAAAAAACATCTCCTGAACGAGCTTGAAAATAGCTATTTTGAGCCTGTTTCATAATTCCCGATGAATATGTTCCTCGCAATAAACTAAGAGTTGGAATAGCAGTTGCAGTTCCCTTAAAGTTAACAAACATTTGTGCAGAACGTTCCTGCATTTCCACAACAGTAAGAGATGCTTTGTCAATATCAAAGTGGCTCAAATAAATTTCATCATTATAAAATCCATCTATCCAATTACCCATTCCGTAAATAGCTCTAAGATAACTATTTAGCACAACACTGGTTCGTTTATAGTTAAATTCGCCGGTTTCAATATTTATGTCAGTTAACCACTGAGTATTTTCACAAGCACCGCGATCTGAGGTAAGATAAATAACAACATTTTCCATTCCAACGTAATCTTCTATTGAAGAAATCAAATGTGCAATATCTTTGTCCAGTTTTATAAAAGCATCTTCGAATTCAACAGATTGAATACCAAATAAATCGCCAATATAACCAGTTGCAGCAAAATTGATTAGCAAAACATCAGTGTAAGGATCTTTGCCAAGATATTCGTTCATCATTAAATTAATTGCAAAGTCTTTTGTAAAAGTATTTGCAAATGGAGTGTAATTTAAAATATCATAATTATTATACTTGTTTTTTAATACGGCTAAGTCGTAAGGAAAAGTGCGCTGTCCTGCAATTCCAATTTCATAAGCAGTTGCATCAGAAAGACTTTCGGTATATTTTAATATTGGGAAAGTAGTAGTCCACGAACGTTGCAGATAGATATCCGCAAACATTTTTTCATTAAAATCATTAGTCCATTCTTTCAAAGAATCAATGTAGTAGGAACTAGTAACCCATTTTCCAGTATTTTCATCAAACCAAAAAGCGGTATTCGCAAGTTTACCTCCTGAAATAACACTTGCATAATCGTTCATTCCGACAGAGTAGACTTTTGACATTTTATAAGTAGAAACCCTTAATTCATCAGTCCAGGAAGTAGAGCTTAGATTTTTAGGAGATCTTCCTTCTCCAAAGACAGAACCAACAGAATTCACAGAATTATCATCAACGCAATAAACTTCGGTTCTTAATAATCTGTCGTACCATTTCATGTTTATTATTCCGTGTTGAGATGGATAACTACCGCAAGCTATTGTTGCATAGCCTGAAGCAGAATTTACATTTAAGTATTCATAATGAGCATTTTTGCAAAAAGTACCACCATCAACTATTTTTTTAAATCCATTATCTCCAAATTTATCCCAATAACGAGCTAGAATGTCATATCTCATCTGATCAATTACAATACCAACAACCAAAGTAGGTTTTTCAGTTTTTTGAGCAACAATTGATAAAAAACCAAATAAAAAAACGATTAAAAAGGAAAATTTACGCATAAATAATTCAGGACTTAAAAGAAATAATAAAAAGGACTTTGGTTTAAAGAAAATATCTCAACCAAATAAAAAACTGTTAATACTATTTGAGGTTAGCTTAAAAAAATTATAGTTGAATAAACTCAAATTTAACTTTAATAAGTTCAGCATAATCTTCGCCGGCAATAAGCAATTCTTCGTCATCTAATTCGTAATGCCAACGAATTTTAACTTCACTACCGTTATTTTGCAAGATTTCTAATTTCTGCATTATTTTTAATAAAGCTTTTGAAGAAGCCGTATTATAATATATAAGTTTAATATCAAAAGTTGTTTCAGGATTAGGATCATTAGTATATTCATCTAACCAACGAAAGATAGGATCATAAAATTCGTCTAAATTTTCGGGGCATGCTTTTCCGGTAATTTCAAACCGACCATTTACTTTATCCAAAATCACACCGGGAATAAAGTCTCTTTCCTTAATTAAAATACTTTTCATTCTAATACTATTAAACTCAAATTTAGTCGGCAAAACTACATAAAAAAAAAATAAAGCCCAAATAATGGGCTTAATCTTTAATGTTATCGAACAAACACAAATTTATTTTTTGTAGATTGAGATTCATCATAGGAATAACCTTCGTAATTAAATCCTTTCAAATCTTCAACATCGTTTATTTTATTTTTTACAATATAATTAGCCATCATTCCTCTGGCTTTTTTGGCATAAAAACTAACAACCCTTAATATTCCGTTTTTGTTTTCTTTAAAAACAACTTCAACAAGCTCGGCATCAATGTTTTCTTTATTAACAGCTTTGAAATATTCATTGGAAGCAAGATTAATAATTGCCTTACTTTTTGTCTCAATTAGTGCTTTGTTTATTTCTGTGGTAATAATATTGCCCCAAAACTCATACAAATTTTTACCTCTTGAGTTTGATAATTTTGTACCCATTGGCAATCTGTATGGAAGTATCAAATCAAGTGGTTTTAAAAGTCCATACAAACCAGAAATTATTCTTATTTTATTTTGAGCAACTTTAAAGTCTTCATCATCAAAAGTTTTAGCATTTAAGCCATTATATACATCACCATTGAATGCCAAAACAGCTTGTTTTGCGTTTTCTTTTTTATAAGGAAGCTCCCATTCTGCAAAACGTTCAAGATTTGTTTCAGCCAACCCATAACTAATATTCATTAATTTAGTCAACGACTCAATAGAGCAATTTCTTAGGTCTTCTATCAATTCCTTTGAATGCTCCAATAAAGTAGGCATACTTTGAAGGGAAGTATTAGGTTGAGTTTTATAATCTAATTTTTTTGCCGGAGAAATTACTATTAACATAACTTTTAATATTTTAAAGTTTTTATGTTAAAAGCCAATATCAAATTTATCTTCTTTATTTTTCTTTTGAATTATTGAACCAAGTCTGTAACTAACAAATAAAGAGACAACTAAACGTGGGTTATTTAATTCTGCCATTATCTCTAATCTTTTCAAAAAAAGAGTTGCTTCAACACCAAGCTCGAAACTTCTAATGCTTTTAACATTTTTACTGTGTTCAAAACTTGTGCCAAGTTTGAAATACAAACCCGGATCTAAAGTCAACTCATCTAAACCTTTTGAAAATGGTGCTTGTCTTTCTATTAAACCAGGCTGATGAGCAGGTGTGTATTTTTGCATTTCGGTGTCACCCAAACTGTTAATTATTATTTCGTAATATATTGGTTTTAAAAATGCTAAATCTAACCCGGCAAAAGTAATAAGCCTAATTTCAACAGTACCAACTTCTTTTTTATCAAATAAAACTATTTGTTGTCCATAACCGACTTTTAAATCCATACATGAATTTAGTTTTCCGTAAACAAAAGATTTTGTAAGATAATAATAACTGGCAAACTTATATTCTTTGGGATGTTTTATTGTATTAAAACCAATCTCATACAATTTTTTTCTTTTCAAATTTACTGAATATCCTCTACGAAAATCCATTCCCCAACCATTTGTACTAACTTTGGCACCGAAAGAATATTCATCCATAAAAAAAATATTCTTTTGTCTCGAAAGATCTTCGACCTGAGCATTAAGGCTAAAAAAGCCGAAAAAAAATATAAAAAATAAAAAATTCCGCATTGTATCTATTTTTTACAAAAATACATTTTTTTTTTGGACTATCATTTTTACTATTTTTGAGAATAATTCTACTTAAGTTTTTTTATGAAAATTATTCACTAAATATTCAAACAGATGAAACATATTTTTTTACTCATTTTTATTACCATTTCATTTTTTTCATTTTCTCAAAATAATATAAGTGAAAATTGTTTTACAATTGCTGTGGGAAAAGATGCTTCGGCAACCGGCAGCGTTTTAATTGCTCATAATGAAGACGATTGGGGGCAATTTAGTTGTAAATTTACATAAAGTACCCGGAATTAACCAAGAAGATTCTGTTTATCTACTTTCAACCGGCGAAAAAATTGCACAAGTTGCCAAAACCTACGAAATGCTATGGATTGAAACAACCCAACAAAAATTCGGCGATTTTTACATGAACGAATGGGGTGTTACGATATGTTCCAATGCTTGTCAATCAAAAGAAAATAAAGCCGAAGGGAAAATAGGATACGATTTACGCAAAATTGTTGCAGAAAGGGCTGAAAATGCAAGAGAAGGAGTTGAAATTGCGATTGCACTTATTAACGAACTCGGCTACGAATCCTCCGGCAGAACTTATTGTATCTCAGATGCTTATGAAGTTTGGTTTCTAGCAGTTGTTCAAGGAAAACATTATGTTGCTCAACGTTTGCCTGACAACGCAGTGGCAGTTATTCCAAATTTTTATACAATAGAAGAAATAGACTTATCTGATACCGAAAATTTTATTGCATCGCCTGATATAATAGATTATGCAATTGAACAAGGTTGGTATAATCCCGATTTGGGACAGCCGTTTAATTTTAGAAAGGCTTATGGAAACGAAGGAACATTAATTTCTGAACGAAATACATATAGAAATATAGCCGGCAGAAGCGCTTTTGATTTTAGCCAAGTTGGTGCTTTTAAAACAAGTTTTTCGATAAAAGCAACAGAAAAAGTAACAATTGAAGACTTAAAATTAGTATTAGAAAGTCATTTCCTTGAAAACTCTGAATTAGACAGTATTAAAACGCCACATAACGACAATCGGCACCCAATATGAAACGAAGCAACAAAATTCAGTGTTATTGTTGAGTTCAAAAACACATACTCTAAAAATAATCAAAATGTAGTTTGGTTTGCTCCTTTAAATCCGTGTGTAAATCCTTATGTGCCAATTCATTTTAATATTGATAGTTTTCCGTCGATTTATCAGACTATGAAATGGGATTTAGCACAAGAACATCATTTTGAAACAGTTTCAAACAACTATGAAAATAACAAGGAACATGCTTTTTCGATTTTCAACATTAGAAACAGCTTTATAAATCAGGATTACGCTGAAAATTCACCACAGGCAAAAAGAATGAAACAGGTTTTTGAAGAATATGCGGAAAAAGAGTTTGAAAAGAACTGGAATGGAGAAACTTCATTCAATCTTTTATTGGAATTGTACGGAAATATTAAAAATTTCAGGCATTGACGGGCGGTTTTGATGCTAAAATTCCAAACTTATCAATATTTATTTAACCGTCAAATCGCAAGTTTAACTGAACTTAATTCTTACAAAAACCATACGTTTTACAATGCTTTTAACGGCTGAATTTTTATCTCCAACAATTTTATAAATCATTTTTCTTTATTTTGTAATAAATCCATTTTCATTTTCGTCTAATGGGGTAAAGTTGAATCAATTTATTATGGAAAAAGAATTTACAGAGTTATTATTTCAAAATCAAGGTATAGTCCACAAAATATGTAGTCTGTATTTTATCAATCGAGTTGAAAAAGAAGATTACAAACAGGAACTAATTATACAATTATGGAAAGCTTTTCCAAGTTTTAATAATCAATCAAAATTTTCTACCTGGATGTATCGAGTTTGCTTAAATGCAGCCATTGATATACTAAGAAAAGAAAAAATTCAACCACAATTTGTCAAATTTGACAACCATAGTTTTGGAACAATTTCCGAACCAAATAACGAACCAAACGAAAATCAAGATAAACTTTATCAGGCAATAAATGAGCTATCTGATATAGATAAAGCCATAATTACTCTGTATCTTGATGAGTTTAGCTATAAGGAAATTTCTGAAATCATAGGAATTTCTGAAAGTAACACCGGTGTTAAAATAAATAGAATCAAGTCATTAATTTTAAAATCAATTAAATATGGAAACAAATGAGTTAAAAAAAATATGGCAAACATTATCAAATGAAAAACTTATAGATAAAAGTATTGCAAAAGAAAACATAGAAAGAATTATTGAAGCAAAAAGCAGTAAAACAATCGAAAAACTAAACAAGAAACTAAGATTTGATTTTTTAATAAATATTGTAACATCTGTACTTGTATTGGCTATAACTATTTTTGCAACTTTATTTTTGAACCAAAAAAATAATCATCTGCCGATTCAAGGCTATATTTTCCTAATTTTAGTAATCAGCTACTATGCATTTAAAGCTGTTAGTATTAATTCAAAATTAAAGTTACTTGATATATCTTATAACACATCTTCTATTCTAGAATCGTTGAAGAAAGTAAAAAACAAATTTAAAAAGGTATCAAGAAAGGAATCTGTGCTAATTTACATTTCATTAACTCTACTGACAATTTTTGCTAATTTATTAATCAATAATAATACAAATTTATCAAATTTCACTATTAACAGTCTTCAAGGATATGTTCTCATTTTTTCAATTGGATACCTTATTTCGTTACCTTTTATCGGTAAATATTATTTCAATAAAAGGTTTTCGGGAATCATGAAAGATTTGAATAGCTCAATAGAAGAGTTAAATTCCAATAACTAATTATTTATTGTCCAGAAATTCGCTTATATTTAAGAGGGGTTTCTGGACAATTTTTCTACTAATTGTTTTTCATTACAACTATTTGAATGTGAAAGTTCAATGTTTTTACTTAAACTTGGACTATTTAAAAGCTTTTTTTCAGAAAAAGCCACATTAAAACGCATAAAATAAAATCGGTGAAGTTCAAATAAGTAAGTTGTACCTTTGAAAACAAAAGACAAACTTCTTATTTTTTATTCTCAAAATAAAATTAAATTTGTTTCAATTAATTACAAAATTATGGAAAAAGTTTTTGGTGCAATAATAATTCTAGGTAGCTTATCATTTCTATTTTATCTGGTTTTAAGGAAGAAAAAATGGCTTCTACCAACTAAACCTTTCCCTGCAGAATGGCGAATTATTTTGCTCGAAAAAGTAAAATTCTACAACAATCTGAACGATGAAGAAAAAAAGCTTTTTGAATATGAAATTCAGGAGTTTCTTCTTAATTGCAGAATTACCGGAATTAAAACATCAATTGATGACACCGACAGACTTCTTGTTGCCAGCAGTGCCGTTATTCCAATTTTTGCTTTTCCGGAGTGGAAATACTACAACCTGACCAAAGTTCTTGTATATCCCGACAGATTTAGTGAAGAATTTCAGACCGAAGGCCAAGGAAGACAAATTCTGGGAATGGTTGGAACCGGTTACATGGAAGGTAAAATGATTCTTTCAAAAGTGGCAATTCATCAGGGTTTCATGAACGAAAATGACAGAAAAAACACTGCTATTCACGAGTTTGTGCATCTTATTGATAAAATGGACGGTTCAACTGATGGTATTCCTGAACTTTTACTCGAAAAACAATATGTAATTCCATGGATTGACTTAATTCAAAAGAAAATAGCTGAAATAAACTCCGACAAATCGGACATAAATCCTTATGGCGGGACAAAACAAGTCGAGTTTTTTGCTGTTATCAGCGAATATTTTTTTGAACATCCTACTTTACTACAAAAAAAGCATCCTGAAATTTACGAATATATGGTAAAAATATTTGGTCAGAAAATGACGGATAAAGTTTCAAAAAGTAAATCAAAAATTGGCAGAAACGACAAATGTCCATGCGGAAGCGGAGAAAAATTTAAGAATTGTTGTGGGAAATAAATCAGTTGCGAGTTGCCAGTAGCCAGTTGCGAGTTGCCAGTTGTCAGTTGCGAGTTGCGAGTTGCCAGTAGCCAGTTGACAGTTGACAGTAGCCAGTTGCCAGTAGCCAGTTGCGAGTTGCCAGTAGCCAGTTGTCAGTTGCCAGTTCCAGTTGACAGTTTCAAGTAGCCAGTAGCCAGTGCCAGTTGCCAGTTGACAGTAGCCAGTTGACAGTTGGCAGTTGCGAGTAGCCAGTTGCCAGTGCCAGTCGCCAGTTGGGAGTCTGAACTGAAAAACTGAAGACTGAAAGATTGAAAAACGAAGGACTGAAGACTAAGGACTAAACTACTAAATAGATTCTGCGATATCAATTACTTCATCAAAATTTTTAATGTCAACTTTTTCTGTTTTCCAATAAAATTTTTCTGCAAAATGTACGTATTTTTTTGAAAATGGAAATCTGAGAAAACGTGGATTAAAGTCGCCAAGTCGAACTCTGTCTAATCCATCTGCATCTTTGAGAAGTTTTGCAACATTACCGTAGATACCACTAATAAAACCTCTGTCGGGCAAAGAATGTTTTGTAGTAGCATAAACAATTACATCTAAATCCATTTCTTGTACTCCAATTGAAATGAACAAATCCCTAAACTTTGGCAATGCATATCTAGCAGCCCAAACTCCGTGTTCTTTGCAAAATCCATCATGCAACCGTTCCATATCGTGAATAAATGCCGCACAAAAAGTAAGTTTAGTTGTGTATTCATCGCCAAATTCATTTCCAAGCAAAAGAGAATGATACATTACACGATAAACATGATTTTTGCCGTGAAGAATACTCCAATGTTTAAAATATTTATCTATCAGAGTAAATTTTTCGAATGGTATGTCTGAGAAAATATTAATAAATCCATCAAATTTAAAAGTTTACAAATCAAATTTTGAAACCGAAAACCAACACATCATCAATTTGTCTGTTGTTGCCTTTCCAATTTTCAAATTCTGTTTCAATAAGTTTTCCTTGTGTTTCAATTTCGAGATGAACATTTTTTAATAATAATTTCTTGAAATTATATTTTAGATATTTTTGTTCCTGATTATTATCAAATTGATCAACATATCCATCTGTAAAAAGATAAAAAGTATCATCTTCTTTATATTTAATTTCGTGGTTTTCAATTGGAAACATTTTTTCAGAAAAAGAAATTGAAGTTCGTGTTCCTTTAAATTCAAGCAAATCGTTATTTCTAACCAAAAATAAAGAATGAGATGCTCCTGCAAACTGAACAACACTTTTTTTCTTTTCAATTATACAAAAAGAAATATCCAAACCATCTCTAACATTATTATCACTTCTCTGATTCAAAACTGTAATAACATTTTCACGCAATGTTTCAAGAATTTGGGAAGCACTATGTAATTTCTCCAAGTGAAGAATTTCATTTAACAAAGCTCCGCTCAAAACACTCATAAATGCGCCAGGAATGCCATGTCCTGTGCAGTCCGCAACAGCCAAAAATATTTTTTTGCCGTTCATTTTCACCCAAATAAAATCACCGCTAATTATATCTCTGGGTCTGTTAAATATAAAATAACTATTAAAATAACTTTTAAAAATATCAGAAGAAGGAAACAACGAAGCCTGAATTTTTGCGGCATAATTAATACTTTCTGTAACACTTTTATTCCAGATACTAATTTGTTCCTCAGCATTTTTCACATCAGTTACATCAGTTTCAATAAAAATAATATTTTCCAACTTATTATTCTTATCAAAAGTAGGAGTAACAGTTGTTTGTTTCCACCTGATGTTACCTTTTTGAGTTAAAAATTTAAAAGTAGACGTTGCAGAATGTTTTTCAGATACACATTTTTCAATAAATTCAACAAATTCATCAACTTTATTGTAATCTAAAACATTTTTAGTTTTAATATATACCAACAAGTTGCTTTCAATTTCGTAAATATTTAGAAACCCATTATTAACATATATTATATCAAAATTTTCATTAGAAATAATAACGGAATTATCTATTTTACTGGCAACTACAGACAACTGAGCCAAGGATTGATTTGCAGAACTCAGTTCTTCGGATTGAGCAATAATTTCTTCATTTCTAGTGTTGAGCTCTTCTATTGTTTCAACTAATTGTTCATGAATAGTCTTTCGTTCCTCTATTTCTACTTCTAATTGTTTTCTTTGCTCAAAAAACAGAATTATTAATTTTGAAATTTGTCCGAATTCATTCGATTTTTTTGTAAACTTTTCAATAAACTCAGGCCTTCGTTGATTTAAACTTTTAATAATTCTTCTCAGCGGTGCTGAAAGAACCAGATTTAAGTATAAAATTAAAAACACAAACGAAATAAAGACAATCAGAATAAATGCCCAAAGAGACCATCTTTGAAACTTTAAATCTTGTTTAATAAAATGATCATTATAATCGAATAATATTGATGCAATTTGTTCATCTTTACCATTAAATAATTTATAACAAGATTGTATAGCAAACACTTTTTTATGACCATTGCAAGTTGAGGTATCAAGACTTAAAGAAACTTTGCAGTTAGTTATTAAAGAAACTTTTTCAAGATATGTGCTATCAATAATTTTTGCTGTGATAAAAAAGCCGGATGGTTTATTAACTCTGTCAATATCATCTGTTTTATGGATTGTTGCTCCGTAAATAATATATACTTTTCCTTTACTTTTTTCGTAGGATGTAAAAAACCTTTTTTCACCTCCCTTAGTTGTGTCAAGAAGTTGATATAAATTTTCATTGCTAATAGGTTGAGCAAAACTATCAACTTCTTCTTTATTGGTATAATATTGCAAATTACAATTCAAGTTATAAATCCAAATGTAATCAACGCCATAAGAATCAGTTGCAGTGAAAAGATAGTCTGCAGCCCATTGTTCGTCAGGCTCAATATTAAAATTGTACATATCATCCCAAAAAGTATAGTCTATACTCAATGTGCTGTAATAGTCATTGTTAAGAGAGATAGCAGTTTCTGCTGCATTTTTTATATTTTGGGTTTGAATTTTGGTATATTCTTTTTGCCTTCTGTTGTTGAAATAATTACTTGAACCAACTAACAAAACAAAAACTAAAAGAATTCCGGCAAAAAATAATCCCAACTTAAACCTTATACTCATTAAATTATAATTTAACTAATATGAAAATAATTAGGTTTTAATAATTCTGTTTAAAAATAGCATCTTTAAATAAAGACACAAATTAATGCCAAAACTATAAAACAGATGTGCGAAGATACATTTTTTTTTTGGCAAAAAAACAGAATAAAATTCAAGTGTGAAAAAATAATATTTTATTCAAACATCATATTATAAGGTCTTTCAATAGCGTCAGAAAGCTCTATTATCCCTATGTTTCTACTTTTTCTAATATATTCACGACCGCCCATAAAGACAAGAATAGTCGGCACTGCAAAAACACTATTCTGTCCGGCAATTTCAGGACTATTTACGGTATCAGAGTACACCATTTTTACTTTCGGAAAATTATTTTCTAGTAATTCTGCTACCGTTGGTTTCAGCACTTTGCAAACATTACATTTTTCGTGAGAGAAATACACCAAAACAGCGTCTTCTTTTTCAATTAATTCGTTTAATTCGTCGATTGTTTCAACTGTAGAATATTTAGCTTCCATTTATATTTTTTTTTAAAAAGTCCGCAAAAATAAGTATTTTTTGTAAATAAATTGAATTTACAACATCTTTGCGAAAACAATCAACGATTAAACAACTGGTAAACTGGTGCGCTGATAAACTATCAACTGACTTATTATGAATCACAACGAACTCAAAACATTACTCGAAGAAAGTTATCAAAAATACAACACATTAGATTTTATCGAAACCGATCCGATACAAATTCCTCATGGTTTTTCACAAAAAGAAAACATTGAAATTTCAGCATTTTTGGCAGCTACAATTGCCTGGGGCAAAAGAAATATGATTATCAGAAATGCTAAAAAAATGATAACAATTCTGGACAATAATCCCTACGACTTCATCATAAACGCAACCAAAAAAGATTTTGAGAACATAGAACCCTTTGTTCATCGCACGTTTCAACATGTTGATTTTGTGTTTTTTCTAAAATCAATGCAAAATATTTATAAAAACAAAGGTGGATTAGAAGAAGTTTTTTGGAATGGATACAAAGAAAATCATAGTGTAAAAGATGGAATTGCCAATTTCCGCAAGGAATTTTTCTCAATACCCCACCCTTCAAGAACAAAAAAACACATAGCTGATGTTGGCAGAAATTCGGCAGCAAAACGCATAAATTTATTCCTTATGTGGCTTATCCGGCGAGATAATATTGGAGTTCACTTTGGATTGTGGGAAAAATTCAGTCCGGCGGATTTGATGTTACCTCTTGACGTTCACACAGCAAATATGTCACGAGCATTGGAACTTTTAACCCACACCCAAAACGATTGGAAAGCTGTTGACGAACTAACCAACAATTTGAGAAAATTTGACCCGAAAGACCCAACAAAATACGATTTTGCAATTTTTGGGATGGATATTAATTTAAAGAAGTAGAGTTTTTTTTAAAACTAATACTTGAAAAAAACAGACACTGTTGAAATTCATTTATAAATGCTTTGTTTTTCGTAAATATACCAAATTGTTAAAATAATTCCGAGAATTATTTTTTACAAGTTGTTATGCCGATTGACTTTAAAACCGATTTTAAGAAAATGA
>JAFGUD010000256.1 GCA_016938685.1 Bacteroidales bacterium
ATAGCAGTCATTTGTTTTTTATTTTGGCTTGCCGCAGGCGCAACACAAGCCAAAATAAAAAACAAACGCTGCATATAGCTTTTCGTTGTGCATAACTTGAAATCGAAAAAATGCAGAAATTTTCAGACGAAATAAAACAATTGATAGAAACAATAAATTGGACATTTGCCAAAACATACGCCGAAACATGGCCTCATGAATATATAGTTAGAAAACATATTGATGATGAACTATTTGTGAAATTTGTGGAACATATCAGAAATTATGGATACACAGGTTGGTTTTATCAAAAACAAATAACTTACTTTGATGATAACGGCTTTGTATATTGGACAATGGGTGCACCAATCGAAGAAACAATAATAATAAATCGAACACAAAAAGAAAATTCATACGAAGAAAGATTAAAAAACGGAACTTTGCCAAAATGAACAAAGAATTGACATGGGACATATTTAATGACTGGAAAATTGACCAAACGAGCCAATTAAACTTAAATTGGGAAAGTTTTGTTTTATTAAGACCTTATTACAACGAGCTGATTAAAAGTAGATACGAACAACTTTTAACAGCTCTAAATAAATGGAATACAATTCTTGTAGATTATGGTAAAGACCCGACTTATTATGATTGGGATAATTTTCGCCCATTAAGACTTAATAGAGAAGAAGACTGGTCGGATTGGTTAGCATTTTTAATTGAAAATTCTGAAACAGGATTTTTTAGTAAAGACTTACTTAAAATTAAAGATGATTTTTCAAATAATTTATCATTACCAAAAGTGGACAGAGAAGTAACGGTTCAAAATTTTCGTGCAGATATAATAATTAAATGGCAAAATAACAATTTCACTCATATAGAGATTAAAATTGGCGATAAAAATCTAAATAAAACATTTGAAACAAGTAAAGTTTTGCAGCAAAAATATAAGATTGACGATAAAAAATGGAATAACTTTATTTTATTGTTAAACAGTCAGTTAAATGATTGGTTACAAGTGGAAGACCAATCAAAAATAAATACAATTGTAAAAGCAATTACATGGAAAGATGTCTCTATTTCGTTGAGAAAATCGCTTCTTACAAACGAAAATCATACATGGAAAGCATGGGCATATACTTTTATCGGAGCAATTGAACAAAAATTAATTAATTACAAAGGATTTAAAATAACAGAAAGACCAATTGACAATTTAGATATAAAAACTGAAATTTTGGAAAAAGCATTAAACAATGGAAAATAATATTGACATTTTCATTTCGGAAGGAATGAAAAGATTTAAAGAAGCTTCTAAAATAGCAACAACTTTTAGAAAGGAATTAGTAAAAAAATTACAAGATATTTTGGCTACTTATGAAAATTGGAAAAATTTTGAACCCGACAATCAAAATCACCTTTCAAGTAGCGAATACGGTATTGAATATCCATTGGTTAATTCAAGAATACAAGGAAAAATATTTAATAAAGATTTTAGAATACAAATTGAGATAAACTGGTATTTATCTGAAAATGAATATCCCTTTTACGCAATTTGGTTCTATAAACCCAAGAACAAATATTCAAAAGAAATGGAAAAATTTTTGTGGAAACCTGAATTTCAATATCAAAGCGG
>JAFGUD010000257.1 GCA_016938685.1 Bacteroidales bacterium
CAACTGCGGATTCTCGCTTCGCCGTTCCGTGTCCTTCGGACAGGAACGCTCTCCGAAATCCGCCCCGACAACATGTACCAACCGTTAGCAGCAATTTTAATTCACTGATTTTTCAAAGTTAATTGCACTTTTATATATGAATACTAAAGAAAGTAAAATATTGAAATATGAATATATTCTCTATTATGAAAATTATAGTTTTGAAAATATAAATACTATAAATGCTCTTTGTGAAGAATTAACAACATTGGGCTTTAACTGTTCTACAGATACACTTGTATCAGATTTAATTAAAGTCTATTCAAATGGAAGCGAATTTGAAATATATTTTGAGAAGTTTGAAAATTTTCAAAACACCCTGCACATTAAATCATCCTCCGAGCAAACTCCTTATTATGGTTTTTTACAAACTCTATGGAGAATAATGAATATGAAATTTTCTGTGGAATATAGCCGTATGGAATGCATAGAATATAACCGATTTAAATTAATAAATGACCGCTTTCCTCTAAGATTTATTAGCAAGAATATTTTATATTCATTATTAAACAAACCTATACGCAAAGTTGATATTAATATTTTCCCTTTTGAAGGGAATGAATTTGAAATTCGAAAAGGAAATATTTTTAAAGAAGAAATTAAATATTTAGAAGAAGGTTGGATTAGTTTTTCAAAAGCACTTGATTATGATGATTGGGATATTGTAAGTAGTGATTTTTTACCAATCACTATTAGTGAATACATGACGGAAACTAATAAGTTTATTAAATTTTGGGGAATTGATGAAAATTCAATGAATTTAGAAAAGGAAAAAGATATTATTTCCATTCTGCAAGTTAAATCAGAGTGGGATTTTATTGAATATTTAATTAATAGATCAAATTCACTAGAGTATATTTCACTATTTAATTATACAGATTAACTGCTGCTAACATCGCCTATATGCAAGCGGGAGTTCAGTGAGGTAAGAAACAGTAAAACATTTATTTAACAGAATCACGTGGTGAAAGTGAAGTGGGTTTAACTGCCCGCCTGCACATAGCCGCGGAACGTTGTAGCCAATTTAAAAAACACACTTTGAACAAATTAAAAATCGTAAAACTCATTCTAAAAACCTCAATTTTTTATTCAATTTTGAGATTTTTTATGCTTGTAATTATTGGTTCTTCCAATTTATATGATTTTTTTCACTTTCATTTTTCTAACGATTTAGCTTGGATTTTCCTAACTATCATTTTCCCACTATTTACCTCTATCGTATTAAGTTACAAGCTAAACTCAAAATTTTTAACTGATTTAGGCAAACTTTTTTTACCTCTCCTAATTATAATCAGCATAATTGGATATGGATTTAACAAAAACAATTGGGGTTACATTATAAAAAGACCATCTGTATTCTCCGAAGTAAAAAATGCTAACGAACTTTTATCAATTACAAGACTGGAAAAACAATTTGATAGAAGTCAATTCAAAATATTATCCGACAGTATTGTAACAGCCCCCTAAAAGATTGGACAAAATTAGTTTAATTTAAAACACTAATTTTGTACTTATGAAAGCATCAAAACGCAGTTGGA
>JAFGUD010000258.1 GCA_016938685.1 Bacteroidales bacterium
ATGTAGTCTCGGTATTACGCAGTCATTCAGCAGATTTTCGTATGCTTTCAACAACCCGCTGAAATATACTGACCCGAGTGGGGAGATTGTTTGGGTTCCATTTGCAATTAGTGCTGTAATAGGAGGCACAATGAATCTTATAGCACATTGGGATCAAGTAGGTGGTAATGGTTGGGACGGTGTTTGGAATGGAGTTTCGGCATTTGCAATTGGTGCTGCTGCCGGAGCAATAGCAGTTGGAACTGGCGGTGCACTTGCTCCTGGTTTTATTGGAGCATTTGCGGGAGGTGCAATTGGCTCAGCCTATTTTATGGGAATACAAAGTATAGGCAATAATCTTTATTTTGGAGATGATTATCCAACTGCAACTGAATTTGCTGTTGGAATGGCATTAGGTGGAACACTTGCCGGTATTTCCGGAGGAGTTGGAGCTGTAAGAAACGGAAGAAACTTTTGGACTGGAAAATTAAAACCTGTAAAACCAAATTATTTACCTCTTGATAAAAGATTACCAAGCTTTGAAATTTCTGATGAAGAAGCACTGCGTAATTCATTACCGCAAAAAGAATTTGCTGATGATTTATTTAATGATATAAAATACACAGACAAAGTATTAGATCAAGCAACATGGAATGATTTTCATGGCTTTCCTGAAAGTGTTGATGCTTTTACCGATGATGCTATAATATATAGTTTTAAATCTGGAGATGGAATATGGAAAACGGCTATTGAAATACCTGGTAATTATAAAGGACATTCAGGTGTTTTTCAATATTATATTGAAGCTGATGGATCTTGTAATCATAGACAATTTATATCAAAAGCGAGTGACTTTATCGAAATATTAGTTAAAAACATAGAATAATGAATTCTCTAAGTAAAAATAAAATAAAAATAGAATGGATCGATTTGCTTGTAGGTTTTGAAAATAGATGGATCAATAGCTATGAAATTGATTATATAATTTTCAATGATGAATTGAATAAATGTTCAGAGGATTTTTTAATTACTTTGAATATTGAAAAAGACTCAACTCATGATGTTTTTTACAACATCTTATTAAATGGGATAAAAAAAATATATAATAATAAAAATCTTTTAGATTTATCCTTCACATCTGAACACAAATGGTTTACATCATTTTTATTAGAAATAAAAAATTCAAGTAAAAACAAGTATGATAAATTAAAAGATGTAGCATATTTATGGGAAAAACTAAAGTCTCCTAATGAGTGGAAACCATTTATATACTATTTACCAGTTGAATTGAACCAGACAACAAATGTTGAAATATTATATTCAAAATTAGAGAGCTATATTGAAGATTGTATTTTTAAACATAGCATTAAATTTGAATAATTTGTCCCCCCACTAGTCCTAGGTGTGCCAAGAATTGTTGGTACACAAACTATATAAATTTGTGTTCTAATAAATGCTGTAAATAAGATGGAAGACTTTACAAACAACGATTTACTAATAGATTAGCGTGTTGCGTCAACAAACTTCTTGGAAAGCAGACCTATTCCGTTTAAGGTAAAGAACTGGACTTCCGCATACGATGAGCAGGCATTGTTTGCAACAATAAATTCAGCAAAAGGCAACTAATTTATTAAATAAATATCTTTAAATAAAAAGAACCCAATGAAATATCTATATTTTATAATATTGTCAGTGCTATTTTACTCTGTTGTTTCCGCTCAAAATTATGAAACAATAAAACCGGAAAGTATTGTCCATTTTGGAAACACAATTCATTCAATAAAAATTGACTCAACCGAAACTTCAGGCGATAGTTTATTTTATTACAATCATAAAATGATCAGATACGGAATAAATGATTGTGAATATGCATTTGGCGGGTCTTGGACAGGGAATAAAATTATTGTTATGCCTAACGGCCTCAATATTTTTTTAAATAAAAATTACGACTCAATAAAAATCAATACCCAAGCAGATTTGTACAGTTCCTGGATTTTATTCAAATACCAAAATGGAAACTACATAGCAGCAAATGTTTCAGACAAAGATTTGGAAACTTTTATCGGAATAACCGATTCTGTAAAAACTATTAGTTTACAACTAAAAGATTACGAAGGCAACAATATTTCTGACCCAATAAATGACAAATTCCTTAAAATAAGCAAGAATTACGGATTTGTTCGAATTTTTAATTTTTACGAATTTCCAGAATTTGAAAACTACGAAGATTGGTATTACATAATCGAAGAAGAAATGAATATTGTTGGTTATGATGATCACGGCTACCAAAATTTTGGAGCAAAAGAAATATACGATTTTTATATTGGAGACGAATTTCACACATACTCGGAAAATAATTGCTGGACAGAATATTGGGGCGAAGACAAACAAATATTAAAAGTAATTGACAAAGACAGCAATGAAAACTCGATAATATATACATACGAAAGATGTTTGAGATCAAACGACATAGATTATATATATCCGGAAAACTCAGGAACAAACTACAAACACGACACAATAACAAAAACAATTGATTTTACGACTGATCAAATGATTTTTCTTAGCAATATTAGCTATAATGCCTATGATTTGGGCGATGGCTGGTGGGAATATTTAGAAAACACTGAAAACTCTAAAAGATGCGGAGAAGCTATTTTTACAAGTTACGAAGGAGAATGCCTGAACTTAATTTTGATTGACAAATCGAACTCAAAATCTCCCGGAAATGAATATAAAAAAGGCTTAGGCGGACCATATTACTATTTTAGCGGTTTTAATTGTACAGGAAGCAAAAATTTAACCTACTATAAAAAAGGAACAACAACATGGGGTACTCCCTACTCTTGCAGCTCATTAAGCTCATTCTCAGAAATTTCGGATAATGTTAATATTTATCCAATTCCGGCACAAAACTTCATCAATATTAGTTTTGAGAACAATAATTCCGAGAAAGCAAATATCCAAATAATAAATATTACGGGACAAATAGTTTTTCAGGAATCGTTAATCTCAAATTCTTCAATTGACGTTTCTACTTTCGAAAATGGTCTTTATCTTGTGAAAATTAGTTTATCAGAGAAAACAGTTGTCAGGAAAATAATTATTAGTAGATAGTTGTTGTTTAAATCATTTTCTCGTTAATTTTTTAGCCACAGATTATTAACCCCACTTGTTTTGGATTTAGCTTTGCTGAGAAAAGTTGTAATCCGAAACTTTTTCACTTTGACTGCGCTCAATCTGATTGCCGAAAAACCATAAATAGGAACATTCAGCAATGTAAAAGCTCGGTTTTCTATAATCGAACATTTAATCCAACTAATGCCCAATAAGGTGCACCAACAGCCATTTCGAGTTTTAGTCCTACGTTATCGGTAAAATAAATATCGCCACCTAAATTTAACTGACCGGTAAAAAAAGATGTTGCAAACTTAAGATTACTTGGAATTATTCTTTTTTGTAAAATAGGCTCCAAAAAATCAGGTGCAATTACAGTAATATAATCGTAAAGTTCTTGAAATGAAACTTTTCCGAACCAAAAAGTACCACCAAGTTTTCCTCCTGCATAAACATCAAAATTTTGTTCACTAACGAAATAATATTTTGCATGAGCGGAAACATTTATTCTGTTAATATTCATAACAACAGCACTTGAACTAGCATTAATTGGTAATAAATCGAAATAAAAAAGTTGATAAGAAGCAGCAACACCAACTCCAAAGTTAGGTTCAGGTTTAAAAGTGTACGATAAAACAGAAACCGGAATCGCATAAGCCTGTTTTACAAGACTTCCACTTACCCAAACATTTGTATTAAAACCAAGAAAACTACTTCCGGCATCTAAACTCAATTCATGTTGAAAATCATTCTTCTGCGCAAATAAACTGACGTTTATCGCAAAAAACACAACAACTAATAAAATTCTTTTCATAAAAACTTTTTTTTAATGTGTAAATCATTTTCAATGTGTAAATCTTTATTCAATGTGTAAATATTACAATGTGTAAATCTTTTTTCAATGTGTAAATCGGAGAATAACTTTCTATTTTATCATTCAATTATTCCAGCATTCAATCATTCTATTATTATATTATTCTATCATTCTATTATTCAATCATTACTCGTAAACTCGTGAGACCGCTATCGCTAAGTTCTATTATTCTATTATTCAATCATTCAAGCATTCTATCATTCAATCATTCCAGCATTCTATCATTTTTTTCAATCCGCCAAATAATCGCACAAACTTTCTGCAATCAGTTCTCCTACTCTTCTTAATTCTTCTTGTGTAAGCGGTTTCCCGTTATGATTTGTTGTCCAATCGCATTCTATAGTAGTCGAAAAATCACTAACTAATATATGAGGATAAATAATACCTCCGCTGTATGCATCAGAATAATTACCTTTCATTTCACCCTGAATTTCATCGAGTTCATAGCCTGCATTTTTGCTAAAAATTTTAAAATAACGTTTTATTTTTTTATAACCATCATCATCTTTATCATATTCATTAAAAATACCAAAACGCGGTTGATTTGTTCCCGGATAAGTAGAATGGACATCAAAATAAACTCTGTAATTAAACATTTCATTTGTTTGGGCAATTAGTTCCTGAACTTTTTTTACAGCTTTCCAATGCGGATTTTCAGACCAATCTCTATTGAAATCAACAGGCTTTTGCATTCTGCCACTTGCACCAATAAACACATTATCAACGTCCATCATCGGAATTACGTAAATAATTGTATTCTGCCTCATTTCAACAGCTTTTTTATCATCTGAAATTAAAAAACTAATCATTCCTTCGAGCGTATAATTCATTGTTGTTTCAAAAGCATGCTGCCTGCCTGTTATCCACACTAAATCAGTTGGTTTCGCAACAGAATCTTTAATAATAAACATTGGAACTCGCCTACCTCCTTCGCTTATTACTAGAGTTGAAGTGTCAACAAAAGGACTAAAGGTTAAACTGTCAACAAAATTCAACACATCTGTATAAGTATAAGGATATCCGGTAGCAAAAAAGACCGTATCGCTAGTAAATTTATGGCTAATTTCTTTTGACCAAGGATCACCAAAATCAGCTTCAAGTCTTTCCCAATTTTTCTGATCGTAACTAAAAACCGGATTTTCGGCACCTATAACTGAACTAGTGTAAAAATAATCAATTGTAAGATTTCTTGTTGTGTCAAAACCGGTAATTCCAAAATTAAACCAACAACGAGTAGTATTAAATTCATTTACTAAAGAAGGACGAACAACTAGTTTATTTAAAACAGAATCAGCAGAAACAAACTCAACATTACCATTTTCAAAATCAGAAAAAACAGCAATTTGAGCATCTAAACAATTCATAATCAATACTAAAACAAATACAAATACAACTTTCATTTATAAAACTTTTTTCATGTACAAATTAAAATAAAACAAAAATGCAACCTTTAAAAAAAACAAACACTTAATTAGGAGAACGTTTTAGACAAATTTAAGTTATACAAAAACTGACATTTATTGTTTTTTAAGGAACAAACTTAATCTAATTATGTTAATTTTGCAGAAATATTAAAAAAAATAATCATGAAGAAAACATTAAGCGCTTTTTTTTTAGCCCTATTTATAAGCTTTTCTTTTACACTAAACGCACAACTAAAAAATCATACAAACTGGAGTTTTACAACCGAAAAAATCAGCCAAACAGAAGTAATGTTGATTTTTGACGTAACAATTGATGACGGATGGCATCTTTATTCGCCGAATAATCCTCCGGGAGGTGCTTTACCCCTAGTTTTTAATTACAATTCATCTCCAAATTATGAACTTTCAGGGAAAATAATTGAAATACCTAAACCAACTGTTGTTTATGATGATATTTTTTCAAAAGACGAATATTTCTTTTCACACACAGCTACATTTAAACAAAAAATAAAGGTTCTTTCTGAAACTGATTTCACTCTTTCAGGAGAATTAGATGGTCAGGTTTGTTTAGAGGACGGAAGTTGTATTAATTTCACCAAAGATTATACATTTAGCATAAAAGGCGTCACACAAACAGCTAATAATCAGAACAATAACCCTGAAAACAACACAAACAACAACATTGAAAACAATACCAACGACAATATTGATTTGAATGGCAATCAGGCTTCGCTTGACACTATAAATGTATTTCCTTTAGATACTGTCAACTTGGTTGAAAATGAAAATGTAGACACAACAGCTCGAATAATAAGTTTTGAACCAACCGGGACAACTCCAATTTTAGTTACAAATAATTCATTTGAAGGTGCCGAAGCAAATCGTTCTTTATTTTGGTTTTTTATCGTAGCTTTTTTGCTGGGATTGGCTGCCCTGCTTACTCCTTGTGTCTTCCCGATGATTCCAATGACTATTTCATTTTTTATAAAAGGCGAAAAATCAAAAAAAGGAAAATGGAATGCAGTTTTATACGGGCTTAATATTGTTGCAATTTACACTTTACCTATAGCAATTATTATAATTATCGCACAAATTTTCGGGTCAGGCGATTCAATTTCCGGCGATTTTGCGAGTTTTTTGAGTACACACTGGATTCCCAACATTTTATTCTTTTTGATATTTATGGTATTCGCAGCCTCATTTTTTGGAGCTTTTGAAATAACTTTACCACATTGGATGGTCAACAAAACAAGTCAAAAAAGTGGTCAAGGCGGATTTTTAGGACTATTTTTTATGGCATTTACTCTTGTTTTGGTTTCTTTTTCTTGTACAGGTCCAATAGTTGGCGCTGTATTAGTAGAATCAACTCAAGGCGGTTTGATTTTAAAACCACTAGTCGGAATGTTAGGATTTTCAATGGGTGTAGCACTTCCTTTTACACTTTTTGCAATCTTTCCGTCATGGTTAGATAAATTACCAAAATCAGGAGGATGGTTAAATTCCGTAAAAGTTGTTTTGGGTTTTGTTGAAATTGCACTTGGATTAAAATTTCTAAGTATTGCTGACCAAACCTACCATTGGGGAATATTAAACAGAGAAATTTATCTTGCAATTTGGATTGTTGTTTTTGCCCTGATGGGATTTTATCTTCTTGGTAAATTGAAATTTGCACACGACACAGAAACAAAACACGTAAGCATACCAAGACTAATTTTTGCAATTATCACTTTCTCATTTGTTGTCTACATGATACCCGGAATATTTGGTGCTCCTTTGAAAGAACTTTCAGGATATTTACCGCCAAAATCAACGCAAGATTTTGATATTGAAAGACTTGCAACAGGAAAATTAAATTCTAATTTGTGTGAAAAACCATTATATCAAGACGAATTACACATGCCTCATGGATTACAAGGTTATTACGATGTTTATCAAGCTCTTAATTGTTCAAAAGAAATAGGCAAGCCAATTTTTATCGATTTTACAGGACACGGTTGTGTAAACTGCCGTAAAATGGAGGAAAATGTTTGGTCAGATCCACGAGTTCTTAAAATATTGAACGAAGATTACATTGTTTTATCTCTTTTTGTTGACGACAAAACAATAGAAGCGGAAAGTAACAGGTGGTTTACTTCAATTGCAGACGGAAAAGTAAAAAAAGACCTTGGAAAACAAAACGCTGATATTCAAATTGTGAATTTTAATGTTAATTCACAACCATTGTACGCGCTTGTTGATTATAAAGGAAATGTTTTAGCACCAACAAGAGAATTTGATACAGATATTGAAGCGTATATTAAATTCTTAGAAGAAGGGAAAAAACAATATAAATTACTTCATCCTGTAAAGTAAACGAAAAAACAATCAGTCGTAAAACTCTGATTTATATATGATTATAAAACACTCGTACACAAAACATTTTAAATTATCAGAATAATGAAGCCCAATAAAATACAATTGGGCTTTTTATTTTTACTCACAAATCTATTTCAAATTATTTTTTGCAAGTGAAAAATTATTTCATAAATTGCAACAATTTTTTTCATTTTTTTTTCGTAAATTACTAAGCAAATTTCTTATCTAATAACTTTATATTTAATCAGATGAAACGAACATTAACAACCGCACTTTTTCTTATTTTTTATCTAGTAGGATTCGCACAAATCCCTGCCGGATATTATGACGATGCCGAAGGACTTTCGGGAGATGACCTTAGAATGGCTTTAAGAAGTATAATAACTTCCGGACAACAGAACAATGATTACGATGACCTTTATTCTTATTACCAAAGTACTGATAATTACTCAAACGGCAAAGTTTGGGATATGTATTCGATTCATGCAGATGGTACTGCCAATTATTGGTTTGACCACGTTACAGACAAATGTTCAAGTGGATATGACGAAGAGGGAGATTGCTATAACCGAGAACATTCTGTTCCTGAAAGTTGGATGGGATCCGGAGGTAGCATTGCTGATGCTGATTTATTTGTTGTTGTACCGACTGATGGTTACGTGAACAATTATAGAAGCAACCTGCCTTACGGAGAAACATCAACACCAAACTGGACTTCCACAAATGGTAGCAAAAGAGGTTCTTGTACTTATCCCGGGTACACAGGCACTATTTTTGAACCAATCGAAGATTACAAAGGAGACTTTGCAAGAGCTTACTTTTATGTTGTAACAAGATACAATGTAAGTGACTGGAATGGAGATTCTTTTGATGGCGACGGATTTTCATCA
The DNA here is from genome assembly GCA_016938685.1 of Bacteroidales bacterium. Taxonomy (GTDB): domain Bacteria; phylum Bacteroidota; class Bacteroidia; order Bacteroidales; family JAFGUD01; genus JAFGUD01. The sequence continues at coordinate 8,640 of JAFGUD010000258.1, forward strand.
TGGACACTTAATATGCTTCTCGAATGGGACTCACAAGACCCCGTTAGTCAAAAAGAAATTGATAGAAATGATGCCGTATACGATATCCAACATAACAGAAATCCATACATTGATCACCCGGAATGGGTTTGTGAAGTTTTTAGCACAAATTGCGGAACAAACGTTTCTCCTCCAAAAAATCTAACAGCAACAGGAATTTCAACATCTGAAATTGATTTAACATGGGAACTTAATGACGCAAATAACGACATTCTATTAGCATACAATACTACAAATTCTTTTGGAATACCAACGGGAGATTACATTGTTGGTAATACAATTTCAGGAGGAGGTACTGTAATTTATTTGGGCAGCAATACAGCATTAAATCATACAAGTTTATTGCAACAAACTTATTATTACAAAATATGGTCTTATGACGGCACAGAATACTCTGCCGGAATATCAACAATGGCAACTCCACTAATGCCCGAACCAAGTAATCATGTTACAAACTTCACTACTTTAAATCCTTCTGCATCAACAATAGATTTATCATGGACAGATGCAACCGGAACAATCACTCCTTTGGGATATGTAATTAAAGCAAATTATGCCGGAAATTCAATTTCAGCACCAATTGACGGACAACCGGAAAATGAAGGAATTTTCACAAAAAATGTATCTTATGGCGATCAAACAGCTACTTTTGAAGGTTTAAACCCAACAACTCAATACGACTTTAAGATTTTTCCTTACTCAAATTCAGGCGTAAATATTGATTATAAAACAGACGGAACAATTCCTCAAACTACCGGCACAACAACCGAATTATCTGAATTTTGCGGAACTGAAACTTTTTCAAATGTTCCTTCTACTGGAAGTTCATATCAGGATTTTTCGTGGACAAGTGATGACAGTGGAACTTGGACGGCATCAGGAGCAAGAACTGATCAAACAATTAGCGGAACAGCAGTCTGTTTTAAAAATTATGCTCAAACTGATATTGTACCAAATGGCATAGGAGAATTAACAGTTTCAACTAAATATCCGTTTTCTGACGGAACGTCAACAGTTTCGGTACTAGTAAATGGGACAGAAGTCGGAACAGTTCCTGTGACTCAATCAATTGTTCAAACTACTACAATAACAAACATTGACATTTCAGGACCTGTACAAATAAAATTTATGTCTGACGGTTCAAAACGCCCGGCAATTGATGACGTAGTTTGGACTTGTTATGGAAGTCAAGCCGGAAACAATGAAGACTCTGAAATACTGAACCCATTAAGCCAAATTACCGGAAGCTCAATACTTTCAACGGAAACAAATTTTGTTGATGTTTTTTCTTTTGCTGTCGAAGATTTAGGTACTTCCGACGGATTACCAACATTCTTATCTTCCATAAAAATCTACCCAAACTCCACAAACACAGCAGATTGGACAGACATAATAAATGCTGTAAAAATTAATGACGGCTCAACAGATATTAATCTTTCAACTATAACTATTACAGATAATTACATCGTAATTCCTTTAAGTAGTTTATATGAAATTATGGACAATTCTTCTACGGAATTTACACTTTCGGTTCAAGTAAATGGAAATTCGATAATAGATAATTCAATTCTTGCATTTATGATAGATGCCGACAACACAGGTTTTGAAACTGACAATTCCGGTTCAGGCATTGCATCAGTTATTAATTCAGGTAACGATATTATTTCAAACAACTTCACATTAGACATATTAAAAGACGAAGATTCTGAAATTCTTGACCCTACAAGCCAAATTTCAGGAAATATTATCTATTCTACACAAACAAACTTTATTGATGTTTTTTCTTTTAAAGTCTTAGATTTAGGTACTTCTGACGGATTATCGACTTACTTATCGTCCGTGAAAATTTATCCAAATTCATCTGAAAACTCTGCCGATTGGACTGATATAATAAATTCAGTTAAATTGAATGACGGCACATCAGATATTAGCATTTCAACTCCAACAATTACAGATGATTACATTACTATTCCATTTAATAATTTATACGAAATAGTAGATAATTCTTCTGTAGAATTTACACTTTCAATAAAAATTAACGGGAGTTCTGTTGTTGATGATTCAGAACTTGCATTTATTATTGATGCAAATAATAATGGTTTTGTGACAGACGGCTCAGGTTCTGAAATAGCATCTATTGTTAATTCAGGCGTTGATATTGAATCAAACACCTTCCTGTTATTTTTCACTAAAGATACAGACTCTGATATTCTTGAACCAACTACTCAAATAACAGGTAGTACAATACTTTCAACCGAAACTAATTTTGTTGATGTTTTTTCATTTAAAGTTCAGGATTTAGGTACTTCCGACGGATTATCAACACTTTTATCATCTGTTGAATTTTACCCAAGCTCTTCAAACACAGCAGATTGGGTTAGCTCAATAAGTAATATAAAAATAAATGACGGAACATCTGATATAGAGCTTTCAACTCCAACAATTTCAGACGATTACATTATTTTACCATTAAATAATTTATACGAAATAGCAAATAATTCAACAGCTGAATTTACTCTATCTATTCAAATTAACGGTAACTCTGTTGTTAATAATTCTATTCTTGCTTTTATGATAGATGCCGACAATCATGGATTTGAGGCAAACGCAGCAGGTTCGGGAATAATAACAATTGCTAATTCAGGTGATGATATTATTTCAAACAATTTCACAATTTCAGTAATTGATAATATCGAAGAATTAAATGATGATTCATTTACAATTTTTCCAAATCCAAACTCAACAGGAATTTTTGAAATAACTTCGACTTTTTACAATAACTTTGACGTTTTAATTTATGATGCAAGTGGAAGAGAAATTAACTTCAAAACGGATAATTCAAACATTTACAACATTTCTGATGCTTCCGAAGGAATATTTTTCGTAAGAATTGAAACAGAGGACTCAATTATTTGGAAAAAAATCATTATTCAATAAAATATTAAACAAAAAAATGAAACGAACATGTAAAAATAATTATTTACACACAAGGAAATGATTAAATTTCAATTCATTATTCATTATTCATTATTCATTATTCAAAATTTAAACAGATGAAAAAATTATTATTAAGTTTGTTTCTCGTTATAACCGGACTTACAATTTCGGCACAAGAACCAAACGGTTATTATGATGAAACAGAAGGACTAACAGGAGCTGCATTAAAAAATGCACTCCATAACATAATTGACGACCACGACACTTATGGTTATGACGATCTTGAAGATCAATTAAAACACACAGACGAAGACCCAAACAACAGCAACAATGTTATACTTTTATATACAGGAAGATCTCAATCAAAAAGTTCTTACGGAGGAGGTGCAGACGACTGGAATAAAGAGCACGTTTGGGCTAAAAGCCATGGTGACTTTGGGACAACTGCACCAGCAGGTTCTGATATGCACCATTTGCGACCAACCGACGCTTCGGTTAATTCTTCAAGAGGAAACAAACATTTTGCAGAAGGCGGAACTCAACACTCAGAAGCAACTGGATGTTACTACACAGATGATACTTGGGAACCAAGAGATGCGGTAAAAGGAGATGTTGCAAGAATGATTTTTTATATGGCAACCAGATACGAAGGTGGAAACGGAGAGCCGGATTTGGAAGTTGTTGATTATATTCCTTCTGATGATGCCGCTCCATTACACGGTGTTTTATCAGATTTATTAGCATGGAATGAACAAGATCCTCCTGACGATTTTGAAAGAACCAGAAATAACGTGATATATGGCTATCAAGGCAATAGAAATCCATACATCGACCACCCAGAATGGGTTTGCTTGGTTTTTGGTAGTGATTGTCCGACAGCGGTTAATGAAATTTCAAATGATTTTTCAATTTACCCAAATCCTGCTGAAAACATGGTAAATATTGAGATTTCAAATGTTTTTTCTGCAACTACAATAAAAATAATTGATATTACCGGTAAAGTTGTTTTTGAAACCGACAAAGCCATGAGTCTAAACGCAATAGATGTTTCAGGGTTTAAAACAGGAGTTTATTTGGTTGAAGTTAGAAATGAAGTATCAGTAGAAAGACAAAAATTGATTATCAAATAACAAATATTTTATCAATATTTAAAGCCTCCTAAATTAGGAGGCTTTTTTTTACACTTAAATTCAGGTTAACCCACATTATTCATAAATAATGTGAAGTTGAAAGTTTATAAAGTTGAAAGTCAAAAGTTTATTCACTCATTATTTATTTTTTAATGTGTTCATGAGGGCTTTGTTACTCACTTCGTATCGTGCTTGCTTCGCAGGTCGCCGTTATGTTGATTTTTTATTCAAATTTAATAGCCCAAATTTGGGCTAATCAAAAACATAAATTCCATGTAACTTTATGAACTTTAAACATTTAACTTTAAAACTACCGAATTATGTGAACCGAGCTTGCGAGCTCAACGAAGTTAATAATTCGGATTAATATTAATCATATTTTTTTCTGCTAAAAATCATAAATAGGAAACAACATAATGAATAAATTTGACCGATAAATAACTAATTAAATATACAAAAAAAATGAGCACAAAAAATATTACAGATTTTTTAAAAAAAATTGAGCTGTTTAGTGAATTAAATGCCAATGAAATCGAAATAATAGCCGAAAAATTTGAAACTATTACATTTAAAAAAGGAGATTTTCTTTTTAAAGAAAACAACGAAAGGAAAAATATTTTTATAATATATTCCGGGAAAGTTGAACTAATAAAATCTACGCCATTTGGAGAAGAAAAACGACTTGTTATTTTTCAGGAATATGATTTTATGGGAGAAGGTTCTCTATTGGATAATTCGCCACATTCAACCACAGCAAGAGCCATTGAGGACACAGTAACATTTTCTTTAGATATTATCAAAAACAAAGATTTTTTGGAAGAAAATCAACTCATTTCATTAAAAACTTTGAAATATCTTTCAAAAATGATAATGAGACGCATGGGCAATGCCAATAGCCGATTGATGAACATTGGAGAACAATACATTTCAGGAAGAACAAGAAGCGAACATGATTTGCTGGGTGACCGTGATGTACCGGAAGAAATGTTATACGGAGTTCAAACATTAAGAGCTATTGAAAACTTTAATATTAGCGGAATTACTTTAAATTTCTTTCCCAATCTAATCGTTGGTTTTGCATACATAAAAAAAGCGGCTGCCATTGCAAACAATAAACTTAAACTATTACCCGACGATATTTCCGAAGCAATCTGCAAAGCTTGCGATGAAATAATTAACGGAAGATGGCATAAACATTTTATGGTTGATATGATTCAGGGAGGAGCCGGAACTTCTACCAACATGAATGCTAATGAAGTTATTGCCAACAGAGCCCTGGAAATTTTAGGTCACAAAAGAGGAGATTATCAATATTGTCACCCAAATAATCATGTTAATCTTTCTCAATCTACAAATGACGCATATCCCTCTGCAGTTCATTTAGCAATTTTTCTTAGCAATAAAAATTTAGTACAAAGGCTAGAAAGTCTAATTGAATCTTTAAAAACCAAAGCCAATCAATTTGAACACATTTTAAAAATGGGAAGAACTCAATTACAAGATGCTGTTCCAATGTCTTTAGGTCAATCTTTTGGTGCTTATGCAAGTACACTAGAGGAAGAAATTGCAAGACTTAACTACAACGCAGACACATTTTTGGAAGTTAACATGGGCGCAACTGCAATTGGTACAGGTATTTGCTCTGTTCCTGAATATAAATATTTTGTTGTTTACACATTAAAAGAAATAACAGGTTTAGATATCAGATTAGCAGATAATTTGGTTGAAGCAACTCAGGATACAAGCGCATTTGTGATGTATTCTTCGGCATTAAAACATCTTGCAATAAAATTGTCAAAAATCAGTAATGATTTACGTTTATTATCATCAGGTCCGAGAGCAGGATTTAATGAAATCAATTTACCTCCAATGCAACCCGGATCTTCTATTATGCCGGGAAAAGTGAACCCTGTAATTCCTGAAGTTGTTAATCAAATAGCATTTAAAGTAATTGGAAACGACTTAACAGTTTCTATGGCTTCGGAAGCCGGACAACTGGAGCTTAATGTTATGGAACCGGTTATTGTTCAAAGTATTAGTGAGTCGATAGAAATGCTTAAAAACGGAATGGATACATTAAAATACAAATGTATTGATGGTATTACAGCAAACGAAAAAACTTGTCACGATTATGTGATTAACAGTATTGGCTTGGTAACAGCATTAAACCCATATATTGGTTACGAAAAATCAACAATTGTTGCCAAAGAAGCACTTGAAACAAATCGTGGGGTTTACGAATTAGTTCTTGAAAAAGGCTTTTTGTCAAAAGAACAACTTGATGAAATTTTAAAACCCGAAAATATGATAAAACCGCAGAAAATCAACATCATATAAAAACAAAAAACCTCCAAAATGGAGGTTTTTTGTTATATTTTAACACCAATAACCAAAATATCATCAACTTGTTTTTTCTTATTTTTAACAACTGGATAAGCATTTATCCAATCATCTAAAGTTATTTCTAATTTTTGACGCTGTACGCTCATAGGTTTTTTATGATTTTCAACAATCATTTTTCTAAAATTTTTGGACATAAATTTTTCATATTTTTCGCCCCCAAATTGGTCTATATAACCATCAGAAAACATATATATTGTATCTCCTTTTTCAATTTTGTATTGATGATTAGTAAAAGGTTTTTCTTTCGGATGAATTGCAATTGGCTGGCTATCACCTTTATAACTCACAAATTCTTCATTTCTTATTAAATAAAGCGGATTATGCGCTCCCGAAAACTGAAATTCCATTTCTTTGGTATCAATTGTCAAAAAAGCAATGTCCATTCCATCTTTTGCTTCGTTGATATCTCCTGTTTGTTTAAGGGATTTTTTCACCTGCATACGCAATTCTTCAAGAACTTCGCTAGCTTTTGTGATTTCTCGGCGAGTTACAATTTCATTCAAATAAGCTATTCCCAACATGCTCATAAAAGCTCCGGGAACACCATGTCCGGTACAATCAGCAACAGCCAATAGAATATAATGTTCTAATTTTTTCAACCAGAAAAAATCGCCACTTACAATATCCCTAGGTTTATAAAAAACAAAATAATCAGCAAACAAGTCGCCAAAATCATCTCTGCTAGGCAATAAAGCCTGCTGAATTCGGCTTGCATATTGAATACTACTGGTAATATTTTCGTTTTGTTTTTCAATAAATACATTTTTGTCAACCAAAAGGTCTCTTTGAGCTTCAATTTCTTCCTTTTGTGTCTGAATTTCTTCCTTTTGTTGAGTAATTTCTGCTGTTCGCTCTTTAACCATTGCTTCTAGCTTAATATTTTCCTGTTCCACCTTTCGTATACTTAATTTTACGATAGCCGAAACTATCAAAATCAACAGCAATGCGTAACCGATAAAAGCCATTGTTGTTTTGTACCATGGCGGAGAAATTACAAAACAGTATGTAGCAATAGAACTTTCAACATCATATAAATTTTTGGCTTTTACTTCAAAAGTATATTTCCCGCTTGGCAGATAAGTAAATTCTTTTTCGGCTTTATTAGACCAATCTGACCAATTATCATCAAAACCAACAAGTCGATAAGAATATTCAATTTTATCAATATCTTCGTAAAAAATAGCGGAATAATCAAATTTTATCGCATTGTACGCAAAAGGAAAAACTAAACTTTGATTTTCAGGCTGTTGAGAAACAATTTGACCGTCGTCAAGAAACACTCCGCCAAAAATCAAAGAATCTTTTGGTCCAAACACCTCAATTTTTCTTAATAATGTTTGAAATGTCGACTCACAAACTTCTGATTTTGAAAGGTCTAAGTGAATAATATTATTACCTGTTCCAAAAAACAAATTTTTATCATCAACAGGTAAAAATGAATTATTAATAGTATTCTCAAGTTTTAGCAAAGGATTTTGAATAATTGTAACATCAAACGATTCTCCTGTTTTTGAGATGGTTCCAATTGTTTCAATTTTACCTTGTGTCGCCCAGTACCAATTTTTCCCATTTCTATCTTTACTTATTTGAAAAATAGACATACTATCTCCAAGAGCCTGATTTAATTCTTTATAAAGTACTAATTTTTCGTTTTCAATTTTATAAGTTCCATTTACAGAACCAAAAAGCACTTCATCTCCTAGTTTAAAAGTCCACAAATAAATTTCTTTTGGAACTCCGGCAAGTGAATCATAAATTTTAATGTTTGCGATGCTATCATAATTTTCATCAAACGATAATTTCAAGATTTTATCATCTATAAAAGTCCAGACATTCCCATTGTTATCTTCCTCCATTGAGTATATATCGAGAGTATCTGTCAATTTTTTCACTAACCACTTATTGTTAGATTTTTCCATCATCACTAAACCTCTTGAATGCTCTATTGCAGCTAAAACTTTTCCGTTTTTCAATTCTAAAAATCTTAGCATTGCCAAATAATAAATCTCTTCCGTTTTTCCATTAGAAGTTGAGAATGAGCCAAGATTACTGCTTCCTGAAAGAATATCTCCATCAGAATAAGCTAAATCCCAAATTTTTCTGCCTGAATTTTCCTCAATAAGTTGAAATTTCCATTCCTCCGAAATTGGATTTTCAAAATCATTCCAAACTCTAAAAAAAATGCCCTGTGTTGTAGCTGCAAAAAAGTTCCCATCAACAAGTAACATTTTGTAAACTGTTGCATTTGGAAAATCGGTTTGGTTATTATATTGAGAAAAAGGAGAATTAACAAATATATTTGTGATTCCATATTCAAGACCACTCCAAACATTTCCGTTCATATCAGTATAAATAGCACAATGGTCATTACTTTGCATACCTCCTTCTTGATTAACATGCTGATAAACTTCGCCTTTTTTGTTCATGATAACTACTCCTGCAGTTACTGTTCCCAAGGCATAAAAATTATCATTTATTTGAGAAGCCAAATAAACCTGATTTTTCGTCAAAAACTCTAAAGCAGGAGGGTTCCATTCTGTAACAGTCTTATAATCATAAAAATAAAAGCCATTAGTGCGAGTAATAATTAAAAGTGAATCCTGACCATATTCAAAAATATTTCTGATATTCAAACCGTCAAGTAATTCACCACCGTCAACTAATTTGATTGTATCTTCATCAAAAACAGTTAAACCATTTCCGGATTCATAAAAAACTTTTTCGTTAAAATATCCGACAACTCCACCCCAAGTCCCAAACTTTTTTACAGAAACAGAATCGTTTGAATAAATAAAAATAACTCCGTCAGACAAACTGTAAATAACTTCATTATCGGTAATAGCAATATTCCAACAATTTGACATTCCTTTGTATTCTTCAGGCACTTTATCCTTCAAGGAAACAAAACTCATTATGCCTTTTTGGTTTGGTGTCAAATAGCCGATATCATGACGACAACCAACATAAATTTTGCCTTCTTTATCTTTTTCAAAAGTAATGGCAGACACACCTTTGGCTATCATATTCCAGGAAGTCCCGTCAAACTCTAGAATACCTGATGAATTACCAAAATACATAATACCACGATTGTCCTGAATAATAGCCCAATTGCTTGTTCCGGCTTTATAATCATTAGGAGAGTAATTTTTCACAAAAGGAATTCCTTTGTTTTTTACTTGAGAAAAAAGAGAAAAACCAAGTACAATTAGAATTAAAAATATTTGTATTCGTTTCATATTAATTGTATCAGATGTAAAAGTCTGTTTTATGAATACCAAAAATAATTATTTTTTTTAAATTTCATAATAATTTCTTTTTATTTGTATCTTTCGTATCTTTTATACAAAATAATTAAAATAAAAAACACATGAATATTATATCAAAACTTGCTTTTATATTATTTTTTTTCTCGATTAATTTAAATGCTCAAATAGCTCCATATTTGCAATCCCCCACTCCAACCTCAATTTACATTAGTTGGCACAGCAACATAACAAGCTCTACTATTGTAAATTATGGCACTTCTAAGAATTTAGATAAAAGCGTAAACGGTTCTTATGAAAACATCGGCGGAAAAACTTGGCACACCGTACATCTAACTGATTTAGAGCCAAATACAGAATATTTTTATTCATGTCAAAATGGATACACAAAATCAGAAACGTTTGGTTTTAGAACTATGTACGAAACAGGAAAATCAAACGGTAAACACTTTGTTTTTATAGTTGTTGGAGATAGCAGAACAGACACAGTAATTACATCTTTGATTTCAAGAAAAATTGAAGAAAAATCTATTGAAATATACGGAAAAGACTGGTACAACTACGTAAATTTAATGATTAACGTGGGCGACATAAATACAGATGGGAGAAATATTGACGAATATGAAGACGAATTTTTTCTTCCTTTCAGAAATCTTACATGTCACATTCCAACAATGGTATCAATCGGAAATCACGAAAGAGAAAGCGATTTTTTCTACCAATACATGAAATATGAAGACTTAACCGGCGGAAGTTACCCAAAAGGACACGAATTTAACGAACGTTTTTATCATTTTGAAATGGCAAACTGTCAATTCATTTCTCTTAACAGCAATTGGCAACTACGTAATAATGAGCAAATTAACTGGCTTGACAATGTAATGTTAGAAACTTCTTACAACAATAACATAGACTTTGTTTTTCCTTTTTTTCATCACCCCGGTTTAAGTGAAGTATGGCCTGACGGAAATACTAGTTACGTACAAGATCATATTTACGGTGTTTTAAATAGATATTCAAAAACAGAAACAGTTTTTTATGGTCATTCACATTGTTACGAACACGGCACTTTAAGCACTGATGCATTAGATTCTGAAAATGAACACGACTTTCATGTTGTGTTGTGCGGAGGCGGAGGTTCAGGACTTGACAGATGGCGCGAATACCCAAACCAAACAGATTACAATGATATTTTTCTGGCTTATGACCATTATTCATGGATGCTTGTTGATGTTGATGTTGAAAACAAATCCTACACTGCAACAACTTACAGTTTAGGTCACAAAGACAAATTTCTGGACAATGTTGTAATTGATGAATTCAGTAGAAAAGCTGAAAATCCTCGTCCCGAAAAACCAACAAAATTAAAATTTACAGACAACACACTCATTTTTGATGTAAATGAAAAAGCTGATATTTTTAGCACAGAATTTCAAATAACATCTCTTCCCGATGATTATGTCGACCCAGAAATTGACGTTAAAAGAGATATTGTAAATATTTTTTATGACACAGGAAAAGATGAATATCAAGCAATTGACTTAAACAATGGTTTGGATATTTTTAGTTTAAAATTATCAAATTATGACTTAATGAAAGGACAAGTTTACGCTTTCAGAGTAAGAGTAAGAAACAAAAATATGCAATGGAGTAAATGGTCTGACGAAATGGTGTTTTTTTATGACTGGTAAACTGTCCTGTTCTTAATTGCGCGACCAAGCGTAAGTTCGTCGGTGTATTCAAGTTCATCGCCAAAACCAACACCGCGAGCAATTGATGAAATATTAACAGAAAATTCAGCAAGTTTTCGATACAGGAAAAAACTCGTTGTTTCGCCTTCCATTGTGGTATTCAGAGCAAAAATAACTTCGTTAACTTTTCCTTCGGACAAACGTTTTTCAAGGCTGGAAATGTTCAAATCAGAAGGAGCAACACCATCTATTGGCGAAATAAGTCCACCCAAAACATGGTAAACGCCCTGATATTGCATTGTTTTTTCAATTGCTATAATGTCTTTTATGTTTTCGACAACACAAACTATTGAAACATCTCGTTTAGGGTTCGCACAAACATCACATAAGTCATTGTCCGATAAATTGTTACAAACCTTGCAGATTTTAATTTCTTTTTTTAATTTCACCATAGAGCTACTGAACAACTCAACTTGTTCGTCATCCTGATTAAGTAAATGCAACACAAGTCGGAGAGCCGTTTTCTTGCCGATTCCGGGCAGTTTTGCAAATTCGTTTACTGCATCAGCTAATAATTTTGATGAAAAATCTTCGTTAAACATAACAATCAGTTAACCAGTTGTCAGTGCACCAGTGCACCAGTTTTAAACACTCCTTGTCATCGAAGTTTGTAACTTTAAAATAAAATGATTTGCAAAAATAACTAATAGAAAAGATTTTCGCACATTAATTTATCCACAAAACATTGGCAAGTATTTGTCTGATAACTTTCAGACTACTCTAAAAATCATAATTACCCCAATTTCCCACTTATTTCCTTCAACTGTTCAATTATCTTGAACTTAGCTGAATTTCTGCTAATAATTGTTTTCACAGCCCAAATTTCTTTAAAATGTTTTTTGCCGGGAATTCTATCAGTAATAATTAAGCCGTCGTCTGAAATCAGCAAATAAAAACTTTCTTCAATTATTTTATTTTCAACCTGCTCACATACAAGCACATCGCCATCAAGAAAATGGTTCACGTTCCGCACCTCGAAAGCACGAAAATTCTTCTCGGTTTCAGGTAAGGAAATTTTTGGCAATCTATCTATAAACTCCTTATTATCAGAGTTTTTAAGATACTGATTTACTTTAGAACTTTCAACATAAGAAATAGGATTATACTTATTATCAAATTGCAAGACATCCTTTTTTTTATCGTAATGGAATATTTCATTTAACGTAAGTTTTTTCTTAAAAAACTGGTCTAATGTAAGTCCGTAATACTCCGCAATTTCTATAACTTTATCAATTTTAGCCTCTGCTCTCCCCTCTTCGTAAGCTCCCACAGCAGAACGAGTAAGATCAAACAATTCGGCAAATTCTGTTTGACTGAGCTTTTTAACAGCTCTTATTTTTTTTAAATTTATTCCGAAAAAAGACATATCGTTGATTTGTTGATTTTTTTGTTTGAAAATGTTTTAATTATTGATTATCACATTTTTATGATTTTTAGAATTATTTTCAAAACACAAATAAAAAAACAAATTAGAATATTCGTCAAAATAATGCTAAAAAATTTGGTTAAAAGTAAAAATTTTAGCAGATTTGAGCAAATTTAAATTTCTAATTTTTAAAAATTAACAACCATGGGAATATTTAAAAGACTTTTCAAAATCGGTAAAGCTGAAGCTCATTCAACAATTGACAAATTGGAAAATCCAATCAAAATGACCGAACAAGGCATCAGAGATTTGAAAGAACAATTAACCAAAAGTATTGAAGCCCTTGCTCAAGTTAAAGCATTAGCTATTAGAACTAAAAACGAGGCTAACTCATACAAAACTCAGGCTGAAAACTACGAAAACAAAGCAATTGAACTTCTTCAAAGATCTCAAAAAGGAGCCTTAGACCAAGGCGAAGCTGATAGATTAGCTACAAGCGCATTAGCTAAAAAAGAACAATCGGCGCAAGGCTACAAAGTTGCCATGGCTAACTACGAAAAATATGATGTACAAGTTCAAAAACTTGAAACTTCTATAAAACAACTAAAAGCAAACGTTAGCAAATGGGAAGCTGAAGCTAAAATGCTTAAAGCTCGTGCAAAAGTTAGCGAAGCTACAAAAGAAGTTAACAAACAACTTGCAGGAGTTGACTCTTCCAGCACAATTGCAATGCTTGAAAGAATGAAAGAAAAAGTTGAAACTCAAGAAGCTCTTTCTGAATCTTACGGCGAACTTGCTCTTGAAAACCGTTCTCTTGACGATGAAATCGACAGCGTACTTGAAGAAACTAATTCAAGCGGAAGCGATGCTCTTCTTGCTCTTAAAAATAAACTCGCCGGACAACTTCCTGAAAACACAGAAGTAAAACCGGAAGAATAGTTAATGATTAATAGTTAATATTTAATGATTCTTAACTCTTAGTTCTTAACTCTTAGTTCTTAACTACTAGTTCTTAGTTCTTAAAAAAGTCCGTTTTCAACGGGCTTTTTTTTCCTTTCATTTTATTTTAACCTTGTATTTTTAAAGGCAAACTTTAATTTTAACCTTGTATTATTAAAAGTTTATTCGTATTTTTGCCAAAAATAAAAGAAAATGAAAAGACTTATCACAAATAAACTTCTAGCCTGGAAAGATAAAAAAAATCGCAAACCATTGATTATTAGAGGTGCAAGACAAATTGGCAAATCCCATACGATAACAGAATTTGGTAAAAAACATTTCAAAAACAAAATCCATATTATCAACCTTGAACAAAATCCGGAATATTGTAGTATTTTCAAAAAAAATTTTGACACTGAAAGAATTATTTCCGAACTTGAAATAGTTCTTGGAAATAAAATAAATACCGGAAATGATTTACTTTTTATTGACGAAATACAGGAATGTCCCGAAGCAATAACTTCTTTAAGATATTTTTACGAAAATTCACCTGATTTACATGTTATTGCAGCAGGTTCTTTAATAGAATTTGCCTTAAAAGATGTTTCTTTTCCGGTTGGAAGAGTTCAAATTTTAGAAATGTATCCAATGAATTTCTATGAATTTCTTTTAGCTACAGAAAACAATACATTGGCTGAAAAAATTATATCAAAACCTGAAAATCTTTCCGATATTATTCTTGAAAAAGCACTCGATGAACTTCACAAATACTTCATTATAGGTGGTATGCCGGAATGCATAAAGACTTACGCTAATTCCAAAAGCTTAATTGATGTTTTTGAAATTCAGGACAATCTTATTTCTACGTTTCGACAGGATTTTTCTAAATATTCGGGACATTCCGACAAACGATGTCTAAATTCTATTTTAACTTCTATATCTCAAAATATTGGAGTGCAAATAAAATACACCAGACTATCAGATGATTTTTCGAGTCCTACAATAAAAAAAGCATTTGAATTATTAGAAACAGCCAGATTGTTTTCCAAAGTAAAAGCTAGTTCGCCATCAGGAATTCCATTAGGTGCAAATGCTTCCGAAAAAATTTTCAAAGCCGTTTTTTTAGACATTGGATTATTATCCAGATTAAATGGCTATTCTGTCGGATTACCTCTTAATAAAAAAAATATTTCTGCAACTTTTTCAGGAATGATGGCCGAACAATTTGTTGGTCAGGAATTATTATCGGCAGGACACAAAGAATTATTTTACTGGTCAAGAAGTCAAAAAAGCAGTAAGGCAGAAACAGATTATCTCACCGAACAAGAAGGCAAAATTATTCCAATTGAAGTTAAAAGCTGCTCTGCCGGCAGACTAAGAAGTTTACACCTTCTTCTCGAAACTTTCAAAAATATTGAAATAGCTTATGTTTTTTCTGAAAACAATTTTTCGGTACTACCCGAACAGAAACTTATATTTGCGCCATTATTTTATGTAAATTCAATATTTGGTAAAAAATGACCTTAAACTGCACAATTTGTCCCAGAAACTGCAATGTTGACCGCAACGAAAAAGCAAGCGGTTATTGCAGAACTAAAAATGGTTTTTTTATTTCATCTATTACTGTGCACCACGGCGAAGAACCTCCAATTAGTGGCAGCAAAGGTATTTGCAACGTCTTTTTTGCCCATTGTAATCTTCAATGCATTTATTGTCAGAATTTCCAAATAAGCGACAATAAAAATCCGGCAGATAAATTTGAACTTTCGTTTGAGGAAACTATAAATCAAATAAAAAAAATTCTTGATTCAGGAATAAATATCCTCGGCTTTGTTTCGCCTTCGCATTTTGTTGAGCAAATGATTCAAATTATCAAAGAACTAAACCAACAAAAATACTTTCCTACAATTGTTTACAACACAAATGGATACGATAAAATTGAAACCTTGCAGAAACTTGAAAAATACGTTGATATTTACCTGCCCGACTTAAAATATTCCGATTCTGAGATTGCAAAAAAATATTCAGGAGCAAAAGATTATCCACAAATAGCATTTGAAGCAATAAAAGAAATGCACAGACAAAAGGACGATTTATTATACACAAACAGAGATGGTTATGCCGAAAGCGGCATGATTATAAGGCATTTAGTTTTGCCAAATCACATTGAAAATTCTCTTAATATTCTTAGATTTATTGCAAATGAAATTTCGCAGGATATTCACGTTTCGCTAATGTCGCAATACTATCCAACAGCAAATGCTTTTAATTTTTCTGAAATATCAAGAACATTAAACCAAAATGAATACAAAAAAGTTGTAGCTGAAATGAAAAAACTAAACTTAAATAACGGCTGGATACAAGAACTCAGTAGCAATGATTTCTACAAACCGGATTTTGAAAAAGAGAAACCTTTTGAATAAAAAAACTTGACATAAATAGTAAAATCAAACATAAATTTAATCCATACAAAATGAAAAATAAAATATTTATAATTCTACTTCTCTTTGTTTATTCTTGTTCAAGCACAGAATACATATATTTCACTCAATGGGACACAGGAAATTATCTGCATTATATCAAATTAAATAAGGCATCCGACAGATACGAAAGAATATATGGATGTAACAACATTTCATACAAAGACAATGGCTTTTGGCAAATAAAAAATGACTCCATTATATTAATCCCTGACAAAATATACAGATTTGATACTATAAAACCTCTTATTGTAGAAGAAAGTTACGATAGCAACTTGATAAACAATATTGAAATAAAATTTACATTTTCGCAAACTCCTATAAATGAAGATTATTTATACGATATTTGTCTAAACTTGAATAAAAAAAATGGTCATTGTGACACATTTATACAAATAATGTATATCGAAGAATTATATGATAATTCTACTGATATAATGACAAAAATAATAGACTACAATAAAAAAATATCTACAAAAACTATACTTACAAACAACTTAAATTTAAAAAACATATACATAAGCAGCCCTAATATTATGAGCGAACAGTATAAAATTAAAGATACAAATACGAATTCTGTTTTGATAAAAGTAAATCCAAATCTACCGGTTCTATCATATTGTGTTGAAAATAATGGAACTTACAACAAAGATAGTCTTGTGTTTAACTACACATGTATTAAAGATCCACGCTATGATTCCTATGCTTTAAAAAAGAAAAACAAAAGAAAATTTATTCGTGAATACAATAGAAATAAAAATCACAATTGGATTTTAGGCATTATTGGTTTAAATGTAAAAAAATATTTCAAATAATTGTAATAAAATACTGCTACGAACAACGGTTGGATACAAGAACTCAGCAGCAACGACTATTACCGACCTGATTTTAACAAGAATATTCCTTTTGAGTGATATTTTAATCCAAATCTCAACTAATAAAATTGTATGATTGTCATAAAATCTTTAATTTTGACCATTGATAAGAAAAAAAGTTAACATATTTCAAATTAACTTACCTACTTTAAACATCTCATAAAACAAAGGAAGCAAGACTTTTTTAAAAACAAAGCTAACAAAAAGTAATTTATTGTTGATAAAAAAGAGCATTAAAATTTGCATTTAATATTTTTATAATTTTATTTTGGCAAATATAAACTTCTATAGTTTATTAACCCACACACACATATTATGGCAATAAACAACACTCTAAAATCAGTCCCATTTGAGTATTTAATTGGCAGTCCTTTAAAAGCGGCTATTGATGCTCAAAATATTGCAACAAGAGCAACAATAGATTTCATACAACAAGTAGGTTTTAATTCGAATGATGAAATTATTGATCCTGAAACTGGTTTACCTAAACAAGATTTCAATTATGGAGATGCTAGAAATATTGTTTTTAATTATATTAGAATTAATGAGAATGGTTTTGAAGAAATTTCAGAATTAAGTATTCCTATTTTGACTGTTGTTCCTGTCCCTTTTTTACGAATAAGTGATGTAGAATTAGATTTAATTGCAAATATTACTGAAACTTCTGAGAGTAAAACAGATGCAAATACTGACTTTTTCTACAATAATAAAGTTGAATTTAAAGGGAAAATTTCACGAAAAAACGCTACTACTAAATCATCTCGTTTTAGATCAGAAACTTCACTTGGTGTTAAAATAAAAGCAGTACATGATGAATTGCCACTTGGTTTTTCTAAAATGCTATCTGTTATGGAAAGTTCAATTTATGGCAGACAAATAATATATAAAGCTACTAAATTTATTGTATTTATTCATGATCAAACAACACCGATATCAAATGCAACAGTTTATTTACTAGGGTTTTCTGCAACTCCAAGTTATACTAACACAGATGGAGTAGTAGAATTTAATGAAATACCATTTGGCACATATACTATTTCAATATTAAACGGCAATACTGTAACGAACAAAGAATTTAGCATTAATACTCAGACGCCTGAAGTATTAGACATAACTATTACAACAGCATCATAATCTTTCCATTTTAGATTATGCATTTTTTAAATATAAAAATATAACTATGGCAACACTAAATGAAGTTGTAGGGACAATACTACAAGATGTAACAAATGCAAAACAGTACGCTGACAATGCTACTAAAAATGTTATGTTACAATACCTTACTGACGACATGATGAAAAATTTTAACATTCCAAATATTCATATAAAAGATTTGAATGTAAGTTTAAAATTTGTAATAAAAGGTATTAGTGAAGATGGTATTGAAATAGGTGTTACAGATGAGGAATTAAATAATGCTTCAGAACACAATATTTCAACTTTTGAGTTTAGTACCAAAATTACTAATAATAAGATTGATGATAATAATTTAGACCTGTATCAAACGTCATAAAAAAGAACATCTTACAAACACACATATCATGGCTAAACAAAATCCAATATTTTTAGACCAACTTATCGGTTTACCATTAGAAGCAATAATAAAAGGAGAAACTTATGCAGCACAAGCAACACTAGATTTTATTAAAAATGTAGGTTTTGACAAATCTGATGAATTTGCTTTTGGTGATTTAAGAATGATAACTTTTCGTTATAAAACAAACGATGAAAATGGAGAACCGATTGAAGCAGGTTACACTGTTCCTTTACTGTCACTTGTTCCAATACCATTAATGCAAATTAGTGAGGCAAACATAAGTTATTCAATTAGTATTTCTTCAATTGAAGGTGATGCTAAAAGTGGAGACTTGAAACTTATGACAACATATGCAACTGATGGAGAAATTGAATCAAGCTACAACTTAAAAATAGATTTAAAACTTGAACAATCGGATATACCACTAGGTTTATCAAAAATATTTAGTGTAATGGATAATCAAGTTACAGAAAACCCTTAACTTTATATATTATGATGAATAATCCAGGACTTAATTGTCCAAAATGCGGACAAAAAATTGCTATCAGTATAGAACAATTAATTTCCAAAAGTGAAATAATATGTCCTGCTTGCGGACTGCAATTAAATGTAGATGGAGAAAAATCAGCTAATGCTTTAGGAGCTTTAAAAACTTTTAATGAAAAACTCAAAAGCGCAAAACAATAAAAACGAAGTATTATACTTCGTTTTTTTCTTTCATTAACTAATAACACTCAACATACGCACCATGTCATTCATCCCAAACCTACAAATAATAAACATCTTCAAACGCAACACAGAGAAGATAAAAGAAAAAGTAAATTCTGCTCAGCAACAACAGAAACACCGGAAGTAGATGCCAAAGACTACTACAAACACATAAGAGTTTCAAAAGACGATGCAGATAAAATAGTCAGAAGTTCCAAAAATGTATCGGATAAGGACATTCATTTTTTTGTGAACCAGTACAGCAAAATTCTGGAAATAAAGGACATAAAACTTCCCGCATCAGTTGAAAATACAATTCTTGTAAAATACAACGCCGACCTAACCAAAGACCATCCTCAGCGTATTATGGAACGACTTTTGCGAAATTTGAAGCAGGATTATGGGATTGAGGAGAAGGAGGTGAAGTATGGGGAAACAAATAAAAACAATTTTGATAAAGGGAATATAATAGACCCACACGGACTGTTAAATCTGTTTCTAAAGGATGTAAAAAAAAGAAAAAAGAATTTAAATAACGAAAATGAAATAAACGCACTAGTAAAAAATAAACCATTATCAGTATATGAGGACACTTTAAATGAAATTGATTATATTAAAAACTCCTATCAGGATTTTGAATTCAAATTAGTTAACGCTTTTAGTATAATTGCTAAAAGGAATACAATTTTAGGAGGAACTTATTACGATATAGACAAAAAACGAATTATAGTTGAACTAGAAACAGTAAAAAATATTGACTTTGCACTTCTATCTCATGAATTAGTCCATTGTTATCAATTTCTAACTGGAAAAATTTCTTTTAATAAAAAAGACGGAGGAGTTGGAAAACTTTATGATGTTTATGATGAAATAGAGGCATATAGCAGAGAATCATATATAAAAGAAGGTCTTTTTGGTCACGATTATTCAAAAAATGAAATTTTAAACATGAAAGATAACTTTGGGAACAAAATTTACAGAAATATTTCAAAAAGAGAACTGTCTATATCCTCTGTTAAAAAATATTATACAAATAATTTAATTCCAAATTTTGAAGATTATTTAAAAAATGAAATCATCTATACTATTTAAGGTTCTTGTTTTTTGTGTTTTTTGTGTCTTTTTTATTGAAAACGCAGCAGGACAAGTCATATATAAAGAATATTACGATGCTAAGAAATACGAACATCTTGTTCTTTATGATGATTCTACTTTTTTTTATTCTAAAATAAACAAATATAGTGGTGAATATAGAGCTATTGGAAACTGGTTTATTTCTAATAATATTTTAATATTAGACAGTTTTGACAAAAAAGAACAAATTATTGTTTTTGAACAAAATAAAGACTCTTCTAAGCATTCTATTATTAAGCCACAAGCATATAAGTATGGATTTAATTTATTATTTTTGGGAATATGCCTAAAAAAAAATGAAATGGATTCTGTTATAATTGAAAATCTTGAAAAAAACAATTCAATAATTGCTGACAATATATCATCTTTTTATATTTATGATTTTTTAACTGGTTACAAATATCCTGAAATCCAGTTAAATTCAAATAAAAAAACAACTTATATTGTTGAAATTAAACTCAATAGATTTTTTGACAACGAAAAATGGCTAATCAAAGGAAAAAAAATAAGACCTAGAAAAGAAGATGGGGAACTATCAAATTATAAATTAAAAGAATTAAATTAATTTCTTTCAAAGCTGACCATGTCATTCATCCCAAACCTACAAATAATAAACATCTTCAAGCGCAACACAGAGAAGATAAAAGAAAAAGTAAATTCTGCTCAACAACAACAGCAAGAAACACAGGAAGTAGAAGCCAAAGACTACTACAAACACATAAGAGTTTCAAAAGACGATGGAGATAAAATAGTCAGAAGTTCCAAAGATGTAGGCGACAAGGACGTCCATTTTTTTGTGAACCAGTACAACAAAATTCTGGAAATAAAGGACATAAAACTTCCTGCATCAGTTGAAAATACAATTCTTGTAAAATACAACTCCGACTTGACCAAAGACCATCCCAAACGAGTAATGGAACGACTTTCGCGGAATTTGAGGCAGGAGTTTGGGATTGGTGAGAAGGAGGTGGAGTATGATGACGTGAAAGAAGAAAAAACAGGAACAGGTACAAAATTTTATGACATTAATACTGGTGAGTTTATAGAACAAATAGAAGATGGCTTTACTCAGATAATATCCATTGAAAAATCAAGATATGAACAATATAAAAAAAGTTATGAACATATTTTTTGTCCTCTTATTGTAACGTGTAAAAAAGAAGAAAATTTTATTAGTTATATTATTAATGCTTCTAAAAACGATGCAAATTTTCACATTTTAATTGGTCTTACAACAGAAGAATTGGATGTTAGAGCTTTTTTGGCAACCATTCGGTATGCAGAGAATACTGGACCAGGACAAACAGAGCCGTTAGGTTATAATGCTCAATATACTGGAATAACCTTTACTGATTTAGAATATGACCCAAAAAATCAAGATGCTGTTGAAGCATACTCTAAACACCCAAATAAAACATTAAGTTTACCTCCAGGTTGGCCAACTCCATCAAATGCTGCTGGTGCATACCAATTCTTATATAGTACTTGGAAAAGTTTTCCTTTTTCAAATTTCAATCCCACTAATCAAGATAAAGGAGCATTAATTCTAATACAAAGACAAGAAATTGGTAACCCAAGAGCAAAAGGAGTTATTGAAGATATTAAAAATGGAAATATCGCAACAGCAGCAGAAAAGCTTAACGGAACATGGACTTCATTACCTGGAGGAAATGAAGAGGGGTTAAATGAAAATGAATTTTTAAATAAATTTAATGAATGCTTAATAAACGAGCTTAAAGAAAATTCAATAATATATTCACCAATTGGAATTTTAAAATTATAGATATGAAAACTAAAATTCTCATAATCGCAATCTTAATATTTTCAATAAGTTGTAACAATAAAAATGAGCCGTCTAAATCAAACTCAAAACAATTAGAAGCTAAAATAATTGTTACTAAAAAAAAAGATATTACTAAGAGAGTAAGACCACAAAAGGCTCTAAACAAAGATATAAGTTTGTTAGAAATAGAACCATTTCCAATTTACTGGACAGATAAAGGAAGTTTTTATGCACTATTCTTTGAATCAAACAAAGTTTATTTTCAATTTAATCCAACTTGTGAATATTGGTTCCCTTCAAAAATTATAGATAACGAAATAATATTTTATTGGGCATTAAATCCAAATTGTGTTTTTGACAGAGGATTAGAAAAAACGTATTTTAATATTGAAAATCCAATAAAAGGAAAACCATTTGGAAAAATAAAATTACTTAGTGATACTACTTTTTTAATAGATTATTACTATGTAGATTGGGTTAAGAAAATTAATGAAGAAGAATATAAATCTATTGATACATTATTTCCGTCATATTTTTATAAAAAAAAGTGGAATAACTAAAATTCAAAAAAAATAAAAATTTGCATATTGTTGTGTTTGATTTCATCTGTTTATTATTTTTTTATTTTCATCTGTTTATTTTTTATTTTTACATTATTGTCAGATGTTACTCCACAAAAAAATAATCATTTCCTTATGTGTAAATAATTATTTTTACATGTTCGTTTCATTTGCTTTTTATTATGCAAAAATCGACATTGGGTGCTTAGAAAAATATACACTTTACCCTTGTTTATCATTGTCCTGAAAAAACAAACTCAATAAACCAATTCTTGTCATAATGGCATGTTGCTGTATATTAGCATGTTGCAAATTACACCAATTGTATTTATAAAATAGTCCAAAATATTTTATAAATTTACAATGCTTTAAATCACTTCTCTTTTTTGCGCAAATTACCTGCTTTTTAAATAAAACTCCCTCAAAATTAAGCTGTTTTTATACTTATTCTTAAAAAAAAATGGAATTGATAAAACAGCTCTGTTTTTGCCATAATTACTGTAAAAAACACATCTTTTTTTGACTTATAAACCAAAAAATATACTTTAGCCAACTTCTTATTTAAGGGTTAAAAAATGTGTGTTAACCAAATTTATTAACAATTTAAAACTTTATTATGAAAAAATTCATTTCAATTATGGCTATTGCCATGTTACTTTTCGCTGTTGCTTGCAACAAAAATCAGGCGCCTGATGAACCTGAGGCTGTTACTCCAACAAACGGAGCTACCGGAATAGATTTTTCTAACGGTATTACTCTTTCGTGGAAATGCTCTGACCCAGACGAAGACATTATTTCTTTTGATGTTTATTTTGGTATTACTCAAGACCCTCCTTTGGTTTCTGCCGACCAAAGCTCAAAAAATTACACTGTTACTAATCTGAACGAAGAAACTACATACTTCTGGAAAATTGTAGCAAAAGATGACGAAAAACAATCTGAAAGCGATGTTTACAGCTTTACAACAAAAGCTTTTGACATTGAAGATGTTAAATGTATTGACTACGACGGCAACGAATACGCTGTAGTACAAATTGGCAATCAAATTTGGATGGCAGAAGACCTGCGCAGTTTACATTATTCTGACGGTACTGCTATTCCAAATGTATTAGCCTACAATAATCAAGAAGATTTAGTTCAATACTACGGCAGGCTATATAACTGGACGTCTGTAATGAACGGCGAAAGTTCAAGCAATGCAAATCCTAGTGGAGTGCACGGAATAGCACCCGAAGGATGGCACGTGCCAAGCAAAGCAGAATGGGAAGAACTTATTGCATATCTTGGTGGTAATGCTGTTGCCGGTGGCAAAATGAAAGAAACAGGATACGATTACTGGGCTGACCCTAATACCGGTGCGACTAACGAAAGTGGGTTTAATGGCAGAGGCTGTGGTTGGTACAGTCAGGGAACAAATCCAAATTTTACAAATTTGTGGTATGATGTACTATATTGGACTTCTATGCAAGATCAAAGCAATAGCGCTTTCTTTACAGCTTTAGCAAATAACGTATCTGAAATATATTTACCAACTGATGGACTTGGAATAACAATTAATAACATTACTGTCAGATGTATTAAAGATTAAAACAAAAATAATTTTAATAAACACACATTTTTTTTAACACTTAAACACAATTGATTATGAGTTATGTAAATGACACAATTCAGGCAATTCCGTTCGAGAACATTATCGGCGGACCTTTAAAAGCAGCTATCGAAGCTCAAACTATTGCTGCTCGAGCAACAGTTGATTTTATTCAACAAGTTGGGTTTAAAACAATAGATTCAGGTGGATCAGAAGAATCTAATCCACAAAAAGTACCACCAGCAAAACAGGATTTTGGAGAAGTACGCAATGTAGTTTTCAAATATGTTGCCACCAACGATGACGGAACAGAAAGAATTGCCGAATTATCGGTACCGATTCTTACCATTGTTCCTGTACCTTACTTGCGTATTGATGATATGACAATTGATTTTACCGCAAACATTACAGAAATGATAAACAAAACATCATCGCTTTCTGTTAATACAAACACTGATAGTGGATTAAATGTAATTGTTCCTTTTTATGGAGCACAAAGTGCCGGAATTAAAGCAAAAATTGCTAAAACAAGAAACAGTTCTTCTTCGTCTAAATACGCAACCGAATATACAATGGGTGTTCATTTGAATGCAGTACAAGACGAAATGCCTTCTGGATTAGCCAAAGTTTTAGGCATTTTGGAAGAATCCATTCATCAGAAAACTGCTGTCGGAGTAGGTATAGCTACATCTGTTACTATTACAGTAAAAGATAATGAAACTGCTGTTACAACCGGCATTTCAGGTATTCTAATCGGATTTTCTAATGAACCGGTTGAAATTACTGCAAGTGGTATTGTTTTTGAAAATGTACCTTATGGTTCATACACAATCCAAACAGTTTATAATAATCAGATTATACAACAAGCTGTATATGTCGCACAAGACGCTGCAACCGCAGAAGTTGTTTATAATCCGGCAAGCTAATAAAATATTTTGCAAACATCGGAGTTATTATTTATAACTTCGGTGTTTTTTCTTTTAAAAACAAAAAACTTACAACAAAACGCCATGTCATTTTTACCAAGTTTACCGATAAAGCATATTTTTAAGC
This sequence comes from Bacteroidales bacterium, assembly GCA_016938685.1. Classification (GTDB taxonomy): domain Bacteria; phylum Bacteroidota; class Bacteroidia; order Bacteroidales; family JAFGUD01; genus JAFGUD01. The sequence continues at coordinate 34,186 of JAFGUD010000258.1, forward strand.
CCAATTTGGAGGGTTTAAAAGACAAAAAAAGAGACAACCAACCAAAACAAGAGGTTGATCCGGAAAGATATTATAAAAAGATAATTGTGGTAAGAGAAAAACCCGGACCTGAAAAAATTACTGAAAAGTCTAATTTCAGCATTTATAATTTTCATTTTTATTTAACACAATACGATAAAATAATAGAAGGCAGAGATTTGAAGTTTCCTTGCGAAGAAGATAAATACAAGAATGCTATTGTCATTAGGACAAATACAAATATAGACGGACATACAAAAAATGTAATGAATAGGCTTATTAGAGATGTTAGATTAAAACAAAAAGCAAATTTACCTGTAAAAATAATAATTGAATACGAAGAGAATACAGTAAACCCTGAGGCTTACTACAAAAAAATCCAGATAGTTTTGCTTCCACCGTCGGGTTATAAAATAGAATATTCACCTTTTCTTCTAAATAATAATTTTAATGATGGGTTTAGTATTTATCATTATCATATAAACTCAAACGGTTCTGTTGAAAACACAAGACCACATGAATTGTCATCAATTGTTAAAAAAAATGCGATTGTAATAAAAATAGAAATAGAAGGCATTCTTAAGAACGAAGACATGTCGGATATAGAAAAATACAGTTTTGTTATTACAAAGCTAAAAAAATTATGTAAAGAGCTAAAAAAAGAATACAAAATTAAAAAGGAAAACATTTTTTACCAGAATTTTATTTTAAGCCCCACAAGTCGCGGTAATTCAGGTTTGTCCGACAAAGCACAAGAATATGCTAATGATATAAAAAGTTATGCTCAAAATCAAATTGCTAGACTTTCTACAACCAACAGTTTAGACACAAAAATAACAGATTTTAGAACTGTTTTAGATGAAATAAAAATACTTGAAAACTCAAATCAATATTACGACATTACCGAACAAGGCAACTTAGCATCTGTTTTTGATGTTGAAACCACAAACGGAAATAGTGTTGCAGGTGTTGCCACTTATGATTTTTACAAAAATAAAATTGTATTATATTTTGATAAAAATCAATTTGGACTAGCTGAAAAGGCACATGAATTTAAACACTTGTATCAATTTGAAGTAGGAGAATTAGATATTGGTAATTATAAAGCAGGAGGTAACCCGGGTTATTTCAATGATATTTTTATTGAAAGAGAAGCAAATGAGAGAGCAAAATTGTATGGAACTGCAACTCATTCAGAGGAAAAAGGAGCACATAATCCTTTAAATACTAATAACCTTCAGAGAGGCTTAATAGATATATATAACGGCTATTTAGGTTTGCAAAACAGTTCTGAAGAAGCAACTTCATATGCCTTTAGATATAAAAATAAAACGTATATAGCATGGCAACCTACAGAAATATTTTAATAATCCTTATTTTATTCATATTCGCATGTTGTTCTAAAACCTACATGTATCAAGATGGTTGGGATACTGGACATGAAACCATTTTTTTGAAAATAAATAAAAACAAGTATCAAATGATTTTTGAACCAAGTTATTATGGAGGTTTTTGCAAAAATGGAAGGTATGAAACAATAAATGATACTATTTATTTTTATCCTTCGAATCCAACTCCAAAAAAATTTGCAGAAATTTGCGAGTATTACGACGAAAATCTTATAAATAAGTCAAAATTTGAATTAGAATTAAAAGAGCCAATCGAAGATTACAATTTTTATTATGTGTTTGCAAATGACAGTATACTTACCTTGTATGGAAAAACTTTTATTTATAATTATAATTTTAAAAACGAACCTGTTATAATAACATCAAATTTAAGCTCAATTAAAACAATAAGAGTACATTCAATATTCATCTCTCAATCATATAATGTATTAAGTGACAGTTCTAATTATTTCAAAATTTATTTATCTGATACAAAAGATATAACTTATGATTGTGATTACGCTGTTTTAAAAGAAGATAGTATTTTTTTTCAATTAAGTATGACAGGATATACTACAAATAAATACGCAATTAAGAAATCCGGAATTTTTGATTTTAGACCTAAATTTTATGGTTTAAAGAGAAAATGTAGAAACAAAAACAATTAATTTAATATGGTTGTAACCGAATAAAATAATTTGCAAACATCGGAGTTATTATTTATAACTTCGGTGTTTTTTTTCTTTTTTTAAAAAATCAAAAAACTTACAACAAAACGCCATGTCATTTTTACCAGGTTTACCGATAAAAAACATCTTCAAACCCAACACCAATGTTTTGAAAGATGATAAAACCCAACAACAAGGGGCTGTTGAGCCAAAGGATTATTACAAAAAAATCAGAGTTGCAAAAGACGATAATTCTGAAATTATCCGCAGTGCCAAAAATGTAAGTGATAAAGATGTTCATTTTTATCTAAATCAATACAGTAAAATCCTGGAAGTCAAAGAGCTGAGGTTTCCGATTTCTGAAGAAGAAACCATTCTTATAAAACACAATGCTGACCTAACCAAAGACCACCCTAAGCGCGTTATGGAACGACTTTTGCGGCAGTTGAAACAGGATTATGGGATTGAGGAGAAGGAGGTGAAGTATGAAGAAAATGATGATGAAAAAATAATCATAGAAAAAAGAAATTTTTTTAGTAAAAGTCA
>JAFGUD010000259.1 GCA_016938685.1 Bacteroidales bacterium
CTTAAAAATCAAACAGTTAATGTTTTGACAAAAATTCTAATGCATAATTCGGGTTAAACCAAAGACAAAATGTTAAAAATATTCCTATTTAAAATAAATGCCCTGTTATGGTGTGCAGTCGGCGAAAGCCCTGCAGCGTTCTTTGGACGTAATCAGCCTTACACAGGGCAGTTTCTATTAAACCTTAATCGAGCAAAAATTAAATATCTTATTTGTAGGCATATAAGTATTTTTATCTAAAAATATTAAACCTCGATAACAATTCTTTTGCATTATTCAAAAAACTTTCCGTATCTTTGTAGTGCTTAAATCATAGTTAATAATGTTGAAAATATACGTATTTAAAATAAATGCCCTGTATGTAGGATTGTCTATCCGTGAGGACGACAGCGTCTCTATGAGCGTAAGCACCCTATTGCAGGGCAGTTTTTATTAATGCTTAAAAATCATAGAAAATGAAAAAAGTAACAGTACACGAAACAGGTATTTATGTAGAAGAACAATTTTACAGCTTTGACCTGTTAGACAAAGTTAGAACAAGTTTTGCAATATGATGTTCATCAAATATCAGACGACTTAGTACAAGCCTTGTTTATGTTGGGAGATTTGCAAGGCGATGACATAAAACAAGTGTCATCATCATTTTATTTTTTGTATGAGTTCCTTAGAGAAGGAATAAAACAGGGAACCAACCAAATAAAAGACAAAGCAGATGCCTTTGAATTAGGACTTCAGAAAGGTTACGCTAATGCTGAAGAAGATTTTGCTGAAGAAATGGAGCGGTTAAGGAAAGAAAACAAAAGGCTCAAAAAGAGTAAATAAATATAGCAAAATAAACAAAAGCGGTTTTGATGTAGTTATCAAAACCGCTTTTTATATTAATAATTTATCTTACTTAGTATTTGTTCGTCTGCCGATAGTCTGGCAATCTGAATGTACTTGTTAGTCATATCAAGGCTACTGTGTCCGGCTTGGTCTCTTACTGACTCCGGCGAGATTCCGGCGCGCAACATTTCAACAATTCCACTGTCTTTCAGTCCGTAAAACTGAATATTGCTTGTTAGTTTTAAGTCTCTTCTTATATAAGACCAACGCCGTCCTATATCACGACTATTTATGAATTTTGTTGATGGTTTAAAATTCTTACCAAAAATAAACCAGTTCCTATTTATTTTGTCCAACTTAATCTTTTCAAAAAGTTTAAAAACTTTGTCTGGTATTGTTATCAATCTTTCTTTACCAGTTTTACTGTTTTCTGCTCTAATTTTAACAATTGATTGTTTTGGCATTATATCAGCAGGCTTAAGTAGAAGTATCTCTTTAGGACGTATTAAACCATAAAATGTAAGATAACAAATAATTAAAAAATGATATTCTTTTTGTTGTTCCAAGAACTCGAAAATTTTTGTTCTTATTTCTGGTTCTATAAAAATGCGACTTTTTGTTTTTTCTTTTTTCTTTTTTATTCCTTCAAAAATATTGGAATTACTATAACCGTTCTCAATTAACCAAAACCAAAACGTTTTAAGCATAGAACGGTGCGAATTGTGTGTTCTCTCCGAAACATCTTTATCTAAATACAAATAGTTTAAATATTTTTTTGCTTCGTGAACCGACACATTAATTACATATATTCCCTTTTTCTCTTTTTGCAAAAACTCGAAAAACATTTTTAAAATACTTTTATAGCTGCGCAAACTATCTGGTTTCAGTTCTTTTGTTTTAATTATTAAAAATGTTTCAATTGCATCTTTAAGAAGCGTAAAACTTTTTGGAGCTTCTTGTTCTATAAAAGGATTCCAACCCGATTCTAACTTTCTATTAATTTTCAAAACCAATTGCCTTGCGTATTTTAAGCGATCTCCTTTGTTTTTTATTCGGTTAATTTTTATCCTTTTTCGCTCTAATAGGCTTGTAACTGGATTTTTAACATAATATCCAATATAAAAACTTGATTTTGTGTTGTAGATTTGAGCAGGAATGAAATCTAAAATTTCGGTGTTTTTGTTCTTTTTTTTAGGCATTTTTTTTTATAGCCAACAATTTTGTTGGGTAAAAAAAATGGTTAACTGTCTTTTTTCTGGCACGATTTTCAGACCTAAAAACAGCAAAGCCGTACAGAATACGGCTTTTAAAAGATTTTGCGGAGAGAGAGGGATTCGAACCCCCGGTGAACTCACGCCCACAACGGTTTTCAAGACCGCCGCTTTCGACCACTCAGCCATCTCTCCAAAAAGGTGCGACAAAAGTAAATATTATCAATTACTCAACCAAATTTTTCTTTATTTTTTTTCTCTTAATATCTCAATTGTTTGAATTTCACGGGTTTGAAATTTGCCGTATTTTTTACCGCCTCTAAAAACATTTAATACAACTTTTATTCCCTGATGCCAAACACCCTCAATTGATTCTACCAAATCGCCGGATTTCAACGAACGCGTACTTTCTATTACCACAAACTTTTGCTCGCCTACGTATTCCAACAACTGATTTGAATATCCCTTGCCGGGACTAGGATCATAATTTGTCAATTTTATATTTACACCTATTTCCAAACTGCTAATTTCCAATGTTGTAACGGGTTCCAATTCCGAATCTTGTTCAACCTGATCTGCTTGCAAAAACATTGTAGAATATTCATCTTCGGCAACTATTTCTTTATTTATCGAAGCCAAAACATCAACCGAATCCTGATAAACAATATTATTAGACAAATTACCAAGCTTATCGGAAATAAAACTGTCTTTAAAAATCTCGCCTACAACTATCAGTTTTGCATTTTTATCCAAATTTTCATCAATTGCAGACACAATACTTTTAGCAAAATTATCGGCTAAATATTTAATTTCTTCAGGCTTTATTTTAACAATATATCGTTCTGAACTACCAACCAATCGCGTGCTTAAAACCACAAATTCCTTGGGTTGATTGATAATTTCTTTATAATTTTCACTCAATTTCAAATAAACATACTCAATATTTTCGGAAGTTGTTGAACCATTTTGAGGTTTATAAATCCTGTAAATATCATCAGTTAATTTTTTAGCAAGCGCATATCTGTCTGATTTATATGCTGTTTTGCTCAAAACTTTTTTGTCGGTTACAGTAATTTGATTCTGAACAACGTTTGCTTTTGAAATATAAATATTATCAGAAAAAGACTCAAGAACAAACACAACTTGCTCGTTAGTTTGCTGATTTTTAAGCAAATAACTTTTAATAGAATATTCAGCAAAAGAATTCAAAACCTGAACATTTCCGAAACTTGATTTTACAATTTGTTCAAAAACAGTTTTGGTATTTTCGGCTAATTCTGCAGAGTAAATTATCTTAACGGTTTCATAAGAACCGGAAATCTTATTTAAAACTGCTCTCAGAAAATAAGTATAATTTTGAGGATTGTTTCCTACCGTAATTTGCTCATTTTTATGCAAATTGGACAAAATATTACAAAAAAACTCGTTTTTTTGTTCTAGACAAAAAGCTTTGTAATTTGCATTATTTTTTAATTCGCCGGAAAATTTATCGTAATAAAAAAACAAATCCTGAACAGAATTATTTTCGGGTAAAAACTCTATTTTTCCTGCGTTTTCATTAAAAAAAATTAAAACTTCCAGGTCGACGTAAATTATTAAATTCATTTTGATAACTTTATATCCTTATTTTGCCAAAATTAAAAAAATTAAGTTCCAAACAACTAATATTTGCACTAAAAATTCTTTAATTATCTGTAATTGTTATTTTTTCGGGAAAAGTTTTTATTTTTGAACTCAAATTTTCACACTATGATTCAGTACAAAGACGACGTTGAGGCAGTAGATGCACTAAAACAAAAATATCACGATTTTACATCAGAAATAAAAAAGGTTATTTTTGGTCAGGAACAAATAATAAAAGAAGTATTGATTACTATTTTTAGCGGTGGTCATGCTTTGTTAGTAGGTGTCCCCGGCTTAGCTAAAACAATGTTAGTCAATACAATAGCTCAAATATTAGGATTAAACTACAAAAGAATTCAGTTTACTCCCGATTTAATGCCTTCTGATATAATTGGTACCGAAATTTTAGACCAAAATAGAGAATTTAAGTTTATAAAAGGACCTCTTTTTGCAAATATTATTTTAGCTGATGAAATAAACAGAACTCCGCCTAAAACTCAGGCTGCTCTTTTAGAAGCTATGCAGGAAAAATCGGTTACTACATCGGGACAAACATACAAACTAGACAAGCCATTTTTTGTTCTGGCAACTCAAAACCCCATAGAACAAGAAGGAACATATCCCTTGCCCGAAGCACAATTAGACCGGTTTATGTTTAACGTTGTACTTGATTATCCTTCATTTGAAGAGGAAATTTTAATTGTAAAAAATACAACAACTTCTCAAAATTACACATTAAAAAAGATTTTATCAGGCGAAGAAATACTGTTTTTTCAAAGTTTAATTCAAAAAGTACCAATAAATGATTCTGTTTTGGAATACGCTGTTAATCTTGCGTACAAAACAAGACCAAACACAACCAAAGCACACGATTGGACAAATAAATATATTAGTTGGGGCGCAGGACCAAGAGCATCTCAGTACTTGGTTATAGGCGCAAAAACTCATGCTATTTTATCCGGGAAATACTCCCCTGACATAGAAGACGTTCAAGCTGTGGCAATACCTGTTTTGAGACACAGACTTATAAAAAACTTCAAAGCAGAAGCCGAAGGGCTGTCTATAGAACGAATCATTAAAGAACTTTTATAGTTATTGACCCAAAAATGTTTAAAAAAAATTCTTTTTGATAAATTATTTTTTAATTTTGCCCAAAACACAAATTTAGTAACATATAATAATTCAAAAAATGAACAAAGGATTAAAAATAGGTATTAATGTCTTTTTAATAGCTGTAGTTTTGTTTTTAGCCTTAAAGTTGTTTAGCAACATAATGGCACCTATTCACTTTAAAAATAATTTTAACGAACGAACTAATGTTGTCAAAGACAAAATGATGAAAATAAGAGAAGTTGAAATGGCATATTTAGATACTTATGGAAAATACTCCGCTAATTTTGACACTTTGCTGAACTTTGTCAAAAATGACTCAATAATAGTTATTAAATCTGTTGGAACAGTTCCTGATAGTATTTATCTTACTGCCAAAACAAGAAAAGAAGCTGAATTAAAAGCATTAGAATTAGGAATTATTTCCAGAGATACTATCAAAATAAGCGTTAGAGATTCTTTATTTAAGAATCTTAATTGCGACACATTACAATTTATACCGTATACTGATTTAACAGAAGTATTTCAACTTCAAGCCGGATTTATTAAAACCTTATCTCAATCAGAACGTCCTGTTTTTGAGTTAAAAGCTCACAACAACTCGTTTAGCAAAGGTTTAAAAGAACAACTTGTTATCAACCTTAACGATGCTGCTCGAGATAACGAAGAATTTCCAGGTCTTATTGTCGGCTCTATGACTGAGGTTACCACTGCCGGTAACTGGGACTAATTCAATTAACTGAACAATGTTCTTTATTTGGGCAAAAAACACCACACAAATATGCAAGATTTTAGTTATTTCCATGAGTCGTTTAATTTAAGAAAATTGTCTTCTTATTTCTTACAAATTCAACTTTGTAAATTAGGAGTTGGGTACGTTATTACCGACACTATTAGAAATCAACATATTGCTATTAAGCATAAAGCTTTTGAAAATCCCGATGAAAATATTCTGACTAATTTTCAAAACGCAGTAAAAGAGGACGTATACCTAAATAAACACTACAAAACTGTTAATTTTTTGTTCATTTCAGAAAAAAATTCTCTTATTCCTGCAGATTATTTCGACAAAAAACACCTTAAAGAATATTTTAAGTTCAATTTTATTTTGTCTGAGCAAGAAGAGGTACATTTTAACTATATAGAAAAAGCAAAAGCATACAATATTTATTCTATTCCTTCTACTTTAATCAACTTTTTGGTAAATCATTTTCCGGAAATCAGATTATATCATTATACTACACCTCTTATTAAATCTACATTCAATGATGTAGGAGCAAATAATGCATTTGATACTATAAGAATTAGTATTCAAAATCAACTTATGAATATTGTGATTGTCAAAAATCAAAAACTTATTTTCTTTAACGATTTTGATTTTCACACCGAAGAAGATGCTGTATTCTATATTATGTCTGTAATGAAAAAACTTTTGGTAAACCTAAGAAGAGCAGATGTGACAATTCAAGGAACGATCGAAAAAAACGGCAAACTACACAAATATTTGTTAAAATATATTCCGGAAATTAAATTTCATACAAAATTTGATAAAGAATTTCCATTCAGTCAAATACCAAATCATATTTTTGCTAATTTACTTGACTTTGAAGCATAAAAATTTAAAAGTTGTCATTTCTGACAACTTTTTTTTTATCCATTTAACTTGTCCTTTTCACATTTATTATAAAGCATAATTTTTATCATTTGAAAATTTGTAAAAAAATACTTTTTTTGTAAAAATAGATATTACTTAAATTCAACTGTAACAAACTAACCAAATATATCATGGAAATATTCAAATTAATGCAAAACACAAATAGCAATGAAGTTGTGTTTTTTGAAGAACCCTCTGTTTCTTTAAGAATGACAATTGCTGTAAATGATACAACCTTAGGTCCAGCTATTGCAACTTGCAGACTAAAAGATTACGGCGCTCCGGAAAATGGCGTCAAAGCTGCTTTAAGCATGGCTTATTACAATACATTTAGGTCTGCTTTACTACGCAGGGGATTTGGAGGTGCAGGTCTTGCTTTGTGCGGATCGATTCCAAAAATTAATAATGAAATGTATTTCAGGGCGCTTGGTATTTTTATTAATAAACTTAACGGAAAAATATATCTTGCTCGTAGTTCAGGTATTAGCCACAAAGACATGCTTGACATTAAAAGAGAATCTAATTATCTACTCGGAGTAGACGAAAGATACATTAATTCAGGCAATTCTCCGGTTGAAGCTATTGCGAAAGGTATGATTTGGGGACTAAAGGCAATTGTAAGAAAAAAATTCAACGCTGACAACCTAACCGGACTTTCTTTTGCTGTTCAAGGTGTAGGAGAAGTGGGAGCAAACTTAATAAAAGAATTATTGAAAATTGAAGATGTTAAAATAACTGTAACTGATGTTGTTTACGATAAAATTAAAATTATTCAAGACCATTCACCCGAAGTTAAAGTTGTAAAACCAAACGAAATATACAAACAAGAATGTGATGTTTTTATTTCTGCCGCAACTAATAACATTATTAAAAAAGAAGATGCAAAACAACTTAAATGCAAAATATTAACGGGCAGTTCCAACGAATTTCTTCATGAACCCGATGTTGAAAAAACATTAAACGAAATGGGAATAATGTTTGTTCCGGGATTTATTATTAATGGGGGCGAAATTATCCAACTTGACAATGAATACAAAGGGAACGATCCATGCATGGTAGACAGGGAATTACCTGAAATATTCGAACAAACACTTGACTTACTTAATGAAGCAGAAAATAGCGAAAAATCGTTAACAGAAATTGCAATAGAAACTGCTAAAAAATACATTGAAGGTGTTGCTTCGGTAAAAAAACTTAAATAAATTAGTCCCGAGTTACCAGTTATCGAGTTATCATTAAATATTTAGCACTCTTGTTCTCGAAAACTCTCAACTCGATTACTCGATAACTCGACAACTCGATAACTCGATAACTTTTTAACTAAAAAAAATGGCAAAAAAATATAAAATATTAACAATAAATCCCGGCTCTACTTCAACAAAAATCGGAATTTTTGATAACGAAGATAAAATTTACGAAACAACTATAAGACACAGTGTGAGTCACTTAGAAAAATTTGGCGGTATCTGGGAGCAATACAACTTCAGAAAAAATGAAATTATAAGAGTTTTAGAAACTGAAAACTATGATATTTCAAAACTTGATGCTGTTGTTGGTCGTGGTGGACTGTTGAAACCAATTCCAAATGGCACATATTCGGTTGACGAAGACATGATTCAAGACGCACGTATTGGAATTATTGGCCAACATGCCTCAAATTTAGGTTGTGTTATTGCTTATTCTATTGCATGGGAATATGGTATTCCTTCTTATATAGTGGATCCTCCATCTGTTGATGACCTGGAAGAGTTAGCAAGAATTTCAGGAAACGCACTGATTGAAAGAGGAAGTTTATTTCATGCTTTAAATATTTTTGCAACTGCAAGAAATTTTGCAAAAGATACAAAAAAAGATTTTAAAAAACTAAATCTTATTGTTGCTCATTTAGGTGGTGGAATTTCAGTTGCAGCACTACAAAACGGAAGAGCAATAAATTCAAATAACGGACTTCAAGAAGGTCCTTTTTCGCCTGAAAGAAGCGGAAGTTTACCTCCTTTAAAAATAATTGAAATGGCTTTTTCGGGAAAATATACCGAAGCCGAAATGAAAAAAATGATTGTAGGAAAAGGCGGACTTGTGTCTTATTTTGGAACAAATAAAGCTCACGAAGTAGAAAATATGATAGACGCAGGCTCAAAAAAGCACAAACTTGTTTTTGAAGCAATGGGTTATCAAATATCAGAAGCCATTGGCGCTCGTTCTACAAATCTAAAAGGACAAGTTGACGGAATCATTCTAACCGGAGGCCTGGCAAACTCAGGTATGCTTACAGATTGGATAAAAGAAAGAGTTCAACACATAAGTGACGTTTTTGTTTACCCCGGAGAATTAGAACTTGAAGCACTTGCTGCCGGAGCATTACGTGCTTTGAAAGGAGAAGAACCTGTAAACAGATACAATATTAAAATACCAAAAGTTGGAATTTATTATTGGGATAATATTGAAGCTTATGTTAGTGCAATAAACCATATTGAAGATTATTTTAGGGAAAAAGGTTTTATTTTCAGAAAACAGGATAATGATTTAGAAATTATTTATGCTAACTGCAAAGGCAACGAAGACAGAGCAAAATTTGCAGCTGAAAAGCTAATAGACAACAAAGTAGATCTTATTTTTGCAATTGGATCGCCTTCTAGTCTAAGATTAGCAGAATATCTCAAAAACTCAAATATTCCTTTGATTTTTACCGGTATTTATAATGAAAATGTTCTTTCTAAAAATACAGAAATAGAAAAATTAAATTACTTTGCCACAACTTATTCTGTTCCTATCGAAGAGCAATTTAAGGAAACTTTGCTAAAAATAAATCCAAATATTAAAAAAATTGGGGTTACATATCACATCGGCGAATTACAATCAAATATTGAACACGATGAATTACGTGAATATTGCAAAAAAACAGGAATTGAATGTTTTAGTTTTGATGTTCAATCACACGAAGATTTACCCGAAGCTGCAAAATATTTTGAAGACGAAAATGTAGAGTGGGTTTGTCTTGGGTCTGACAGCTTAATCGCAACAGCCACAGGAAATCAACTGGAACCAATAACATCTAAATTCCCTACCCTTTGTGCATTGCAAGACACAGTAACCCATGGAGGTTTACTTTCTTATCATATTCCTTGGAAAATAATTTGTCAAAATTCTGCAGATTTTGCAGTAAAATTGCTCAATGGTTTGGACATTAAAAAAACCGTGATTAATTCAACAAATAGAAGAATTAATGTAAATAAAGAAATTGCCGAGAATTTCAAAAATTTAAAAATTTTAGAAAAACTTGAAAAAGTGAAATTTGTTTAAAAAAAAATCCCCGAAATTCGGGGATTTTTTTTAATACGTTTTTTCTTATTCAGAAATTACTTCAAATTCTATTTCTGCTTTAATGTCTTTGAAAAGACCAACAGTTGCTTTGTAAGTTCCAATTTCTTTAACAGGAAGAAAATCAATTTTCTTTCTATCAATATCAAATCCTTTTTTCTCTAATTCTTCAGCGATTTGAATATTAGTTACTGAACCAAAAATTTTACCAGTAGTACTTGTTTTTGCACCCACTGTAAGTTTAAGTCCATTTAATTTGTCAGCTATTTCAGTAGCAGCATTACGAAGTTTTTCTTCTTTATGTGCTTGTTGTCGCTTGTTTTCCGCTAAAATAACTTTTGCATTAGTTGTTGCCTGAATAGCAAAGCCTTTAGGAATCAGATAGTTAGCTGCATATCCGTTTTTCACAACTACGATATCGTCTTTGTGTCCCAATTTTGGCATATCTTGTTTTAATATTACTTCCATTGTTCTAGATTTTTTAAAATTTTACTCTGATAATTCAAATTGCTTATTTCAATAAGTCGGTTACGTATGGTAACAAAGCAAGTTGACGTGATCGTTTAATAGCCTGAGATAGTTTTCTTTGGTATTTCAAAGAAGTTCCGGTTAAACGACGAGGTAAAATTTTACCTTGTTCATTCAAAAATTGTTTCAAGAACTCAGGGTTTTTATAATCAATATATCTAATATTGTTTTTTTTGAACCAGCAATATTTTTTCTTTTTAAATTCTATTGATGGGGGCGTTAAATATTTTATATCTGTTTGAGCCATAGTTTGTTCCTCCTTAATTAGTTATTAGTTTCTTCTTCTTTAATTTGTTTTGGACCTTGAACTTGTTGATCTTTCATCTTAGCTCTGTGGCGGTCGTTGAATTCAACTCCAAAATTGTCTAACGAAACGGTTAAAAAACGCATAACTCTTTCGTCGCGACGTAATTGAACTTCAAATTCTGTAATAACTTGAGTATCTACTTTATACTCGAACAATTGATAAAAACCTGTGCTTTTATTCTTGATTTTGTAAGCCAGTTTTCGAAGTCCCCAATTGTCTTCATGCACTAATTCTGCACCTTTGCTTACTAAAAAATCTTTGAATTTTTGTGCCGTTTCCTTTACCTGATCTTCAGATAAAACGGGAGTCAAAATGAAAACGGTCTCGTAATGATTTTGCATAATTTAATCTATTTATTAATTATTTTAAATGGTTTGCAAAATTAAAACTTTTAAAATTAACAGCAAATTTTTTTTGTTTTTTCTCAGCAATTCCGCAACAAATATAAAAAAGTTTTATCATAAAATCAATTTAACAATAGTCAAAACAATATCAGTCCGCTGAAAAACAGC
>JAFGUD010000260.1 GCA_016938685.1 Bacteroidales bacterium
ACCAACAGCAAGCGGTTTGTTTAAAAAAGTAAATTCCAACACCGGCGAAAACGACGAATTAAACATTGTTACTATTGTTAGAAATGAATTTCATAAAATAACAGAAGAACACCCCGAAATTATTGAAAAAATAAAAGAATTGCCCAACAGAACTAAAACTGCAAAAGCCCACAATAAAAAAAATACAGTTGTTTTAAGAAAAAAAGGATTGTCGTTATTTGCAATTTTTGCCGAACAAACAGAAGATAAAATTAAGGTTGAAATTAAGAGCTTTGCAGAACTATTTGACAACGTAAAATGTGACTTTGATGAACCAAAATTAAAACTTTCAGAAAATTTCTGGGGAAAATACGAACTTATCAAAAAACATAGAACAAAACATAAAGCCCGAAAAAGCGAAAAATCTTTTGAAATTCAGGCAATAAACAGCTTAAATAGCTTATTAAAAGCCAAAAGAACAGATCTTAATCAGCAAACAGTTTCATTTATCAACTCTTTGTTAAAAGATTTAAAGAAATACAAAACACTGTCAACTTATACTTTACGTTCCATTATTTTACCGGGAAAGAAGGAAAATGCTTACGAAACTTTAATTGAAAATATAAATATTTTAAGAGACAAAATTGGTGAAGACTATCTCGAAAAAGCTTTGCAAAAAAACACTAAAATAGATGATGATATAATTATTGCTGTTGATAATGTGTTTGATGTATAAAATAAATAAAACCTTAAAAACGATATTATGTCAATTGAAAAAATTATCATTCCATCTGCTTTAGCTGTTTTAGCTGGAGCAAATATTCAGACAACACACATCTTTCAAAGTCAAATTCAAGTTCCAATATCCAATAATATTGTTGAAGTTGACAAAATAAAATGTAAAAATTAGTTTTTTTGCAAACAGAGTTGAAATTGATAATTTTAAAAAATAGATAATGATTAAGAGATTGACAATTTTAGTGTGTTTTATTTTTGCTTTTCAGGTATTGGTTTTTGCACATTCCGGTAGACCAAAATATCATTTAATCGTTGATACCGACGGAGCTATTGATGATTTTAGGGCTATAACAATGTTTCTGGCAATGAGCGATGTGAGAGTTTTGGCAATAACAACATCGCAGGGAACTCTTTTTCCTGAAACTTCGGCAATTAAAGTAGCGGCTTTGTTGCAGGATTTTTACAACGAAGGAATACCGGTTGGTGTGGGAAAATTAACAGATTTTGAATTGCCTGTCTGGTCTGAATTTAACAAAAATATTATCTGGGGTGAAAATGAAAAAAACATCCCAATTGATGATTTTCCAAAGGCAACAGATTTATTGAGTTCAACTTTGAAAAATTATGATTACAAAGTAACTTTAATAGCTCTTGGCGCACTTACTACTTATGCTGACTGGCTCTCTGAAAATCATGATTACATCTCAAAAGTAGAAAAAATAATTTGGTATAATGATGAAAATATTAAGTCTGGATTTAACTATTTAGCTGACACTTCGAGTTTTGAAACTATTAAAAAGGCTCTGGTTTAAATTGACGATGGTATTTCAATTATTTCAAAGTAATGTTTTTCTATGCTTTTAAAGCGTTTCCAACTATC
>JAFGUD010000034.1 GCA_016938685.1 Bacteroidales bacterium
ACTTTACAAACTTTAAGAACTTTACAAACTTTACAAACTTTAAGAACTTTACAAACTTTACAAACTTTAAGAACTTTACAAACTTTAAGACTTTTCAAACTTTAAGAACTTTATAAACTTTATAAACTTTATAACTTTAAGAACTTTAAAACTTTATGAACTTAAAAAACATAATCCTCGGCCTTCAACACACCTTTGTGATGTTCGGAGCAACGGTTTTAGTGCCGTTAATAACAGGCTTATATGTTGGGGTAACTCTTTTTGCTGCCGGAGTTGGAACATTCATTTTCCACATCGTTACTAAATTTAAAGTGCCTGTGTTTTTAGGCTCATCATTTGCTTTTATTCCGCCAATTTTGGCAGTTGCTGCAAGTGGTTCATTGCCAGAAGCTCTCGGTGGCATTTTTGTTGCAGGACTTATGTATGTTGTGATTGCAATTTTGTTCAAGTTTATAAATATTGAAATTCTACATAAAATTTTACCTGCTCATGTTACAGGTCCAATGATTGTTTTGATAGGGCTAATACTCGCGCCAATAGCCATTAACAATGCAATGGGAATAGTAAAAAATGGTAACGAAGTGATAAATGTAATTCCAACAAATAAAGCCTGGGCAATTTCATTATTTACTTTGTCAATGGCTATTTTTGTAAAAGTTTTCTTTGAAAAAATCGGTAAAAAACTAATCTCAATGTTACCTGTTTTAATTGGATTAATTTCCGGCTATTTTCTTTCTATTGCGCTTGGAGTTGTTGATTTTACAGTTATTAACGATGCGAGTTGGATTGGTATTCCCAAGTTTTCTGCTCCAAAATTCACTTGGAATGCTATTTTAATCACGGTGCCGATTGCTGTCGTGACTATTGTTGAACACTTTGGAGATATTTTGGCCGTCGGAAATGTCGTTGGCAAAGATTTTATTAAAACACCCGGAATACATAGAACTTTAATTGGAGATGGATTAGCTACTGCTTTTTCTTCATTAATTGGTGGTCCTGCGAATACAACTTACAGCGAAAATACCGGCGCCGTTGCTCTTACAGGTGCTTATAATCCTATTATTATGAGAATTGCAGCGCTTTTTGCAATAACTCTTTCGTTTATTCCTAAATTTACTGCTATTATTTCTACAATTCCAATACCTGTAATTGGAGGAATATCAATGCTTTTATTTGGTATGATTGCTTCAATTGGAGTTAAAAATATGATAGATGCAAAAATAGATTTTACAAACTCAAAAATCATTATTGTTTCGTCTGTAATGTTAGTAGTTGGATTAGGAGGGGCATTTTTTGAATTTGGGAACTTCAGAATAGAAGGACTTGGACTTGCAGCAATAATTGGAATTTTGTTGAACTTGACTATCAATTTTGATAGTTTTAAAAAGAAAGGGAAAAATAAAACTTCATAAATTAAGTCAATTTATGAAGTTTGAATTAAATAATTAGTTTTTTTTAATAGTGTCCTAAATAAATTATGTAAAGTCTTGTTTTGAGATAGCTAAAAAATCCCCCTTAAAAAAAGGGGGAAGGGGGATGTTTTCTTATGTTAAACGTATTGTATGCAATTAGTTATAAAAAAAAATGGATAATATTGGCTTTTTATAGGCTGGTTTTGGTAACATCTATAATATTTACTAAACAATATTGATAAATTGGGTCGCTATTTTCATCTTTGCCAATTTTTTTCCTTTTCACGCTTAGTTCATATCTGTAGCCACTTAAAAAAGTATCATCAAAGCCACAAATACTGTAATTAAATGCTTCGTATGCATCAAAATTTTCTTCATCTACAAGTGGATAGTATTGAATATAATAGCAAAGTTCAGTTGTTGTAGAGTCAATTGGTGCTTTTTCTTCGTAAACAAAAATTGTTAAAGTTTCGGAAAATAGACCGTCGCAGTCGTTACAAAGATAATCATCTTCATTATTACAAGCTGAAAGTATTATCGTGCTTAATCCCAATATAAAAAGTAGTTTTTTCATTTTTATGTTGTTTAAAATTAGAGTGTAATATTGTTTTTTAAAAGGTCAAAAATAAATATTTTTACTTAAAGTTAAATAAATGTGCTTTAAGCCTGTCGTATTTGTCAAAAACAAAGCGATTTACAATTTTTATTGTTAAAAAAACCGTTATTATTGATGCGACAAATATAGTAATTACAAGCATAATTTGGTATTTTATTGCAATATCCGGTGTGCTTCCGCCCAAAAGTTGACCTGTCATCATTCCCGGTAAGGAAATTAAGCCAATAACCGCAGTATTTGCGATTGTTGGATTAAATGAAATTCGCAATGATTCTCGCATAAATGGTCTCAATGCTTCTTCTCTTGTTGCTCCGTTTGCAATATAGAATCGGTACATTGTTCTATCTTTGTTAAGGGTTTTGTAAAAAGAATTTAATGCTATTACGTTAGACCTAAGACAATTACCTAAAATCATTCCGGTAATTGGGATAAAATACATTGCTGCAAAAACATTGTCAAGTTTTATTACAATTCCTATAAAAAAGCCATCTACAATTATCATTGAAATAAGTAGAGCTGTAAAAATCGGAAAAATGAATAAACTGCGTTTCATGTTTGAACGATTGCCGATAGTTATTGCTGCAACTACCATCATAACAATCCCCCAAAGTAAATTCAGCCACCATTTGTCCCATGCAAATACATACTTTAGATAAAAACCGACAAGAAAAAGCTGAATTGTCATTCTAACAACAGAAATAATTGTGCTTTTAACAAGTCCGGTTTTGTAATAAGCAAAAATTGCGATAGGAATTGCCATCAGCAAAAAACCCAAAGCAAGATTAAAATATGTTATATCTGTTGCGCCGGTCATAATCTTTTGTCAATCAATGTGTAAGTCTTTCAATCCGTGAATATGTAAATATTGTTATTTTAATAATTAATTATCTACTATCAATTATTAATTATCAAGTTGCATTTTTTCAATCCTGTTCCGTTTGATGCTTTTAGTAGAATTGTGCAATCTTTTATTTCGTTGTGTTGTAAATATTCGTTTAATAAATTTACATTTTCAAAAGCTTTGTAATCAGCAGAATAATTGCAGCTACTTAAAATTTTACCTACAAGAAAAACATCTTTAAATTTGTAGTTGTTTATCAGTTCAATAATTTCCTGATGGTCTTGTTTTTCGTTTTTGCCAAGTTCAAGCATGTCGCCGATTATAAGAACTTTGTTTGGTAAATCAAGTTCTGCAAAATTTTGGATTGCAAGACTCATACTTGTCGGGTTGGCATTGTACATGTCCAAAATAAGTGTGTTTTTATCGGTTTTTTTTAGTTGCGAACGATTATTTGACGGTTCGTATTCTTCAATAGCTTCTATTATTTTATCAGTACTAATATTGTTTACTAAACCAACAGCTATTGCAGCTAAAACATTGTCAGTATTGTATTTGCCGATAAGTTTTGTGTTGATTTCGTAGAATTTTGTGCATATTTTTACCTTTAATTTAAGAAAAATATTATCGAAAATTTCTACAATTTTTACGATAGAATTGTTAGTTTTTCCATATTCTGCAATGTTTTCGTAATTATTTATCCTTTCTGTCAGGATATTATCGTTTGTGTTGAGTAGAAAAAATCCGTTTGATTTTTTTATCGCCTCAAAAAGTCCAAGTTTAGTGTTGATAAGGTTTTCAAGACTTCCAAAACCTTCTAAATGTGCTTTGCCGATGTTTGTAATTAGTCCGATATTTGGTTGAGAAATTTCGCAAAGTTCTGCAATTTCGCCAAAATGATTTGCGCCCATTTCTACAACCGCAACTTCTATGTCATTTGTCAACGAAAGTAAAGTTAATGGCACGCCAATATGATTGTTGAAATTTCCTTGCGTAGCATAAGTTTTAAATTGTTTAGAAAGTACTTTTGCAACAAGTTCTTTTGTGGTTGTTTTGCCGTTTGTACCTGTTATTCCGACTATTTTAATGTCAATTTCCTTACGGTGAAATTTTGCTAATTCCTGCAATGTTTTCAGAGTGTTGTCAACAAGAATTGTTTTTCCATCAATTTCAAAGTTTTTGTCACTTATTATGGCATAAGCAGCACCATCGTTTATGGCAGATTGTGCAAATTTATTTCCGTCAAAATTTTCTCCTTTCAGGGCAAAAAATAAGCTGTTAGGTGTTATTTTTCTGCTGTCGGTAGAAATTACCGGATTTTTTTTGAAAATATTGTAAAGTTCTTGTATTTCCATGGCTAAAAATATTTCTGCAAATTTAAAAAATATTCTCTTTTCGTTTAAGAATGCTTCTTAAATGTTTAAATAATTGCAAGTTTTTAAGTTGTCATAATTGACAGCAGCAACTGAAGTTGCTTTTTCTGAGCAGTTAAAACTGCATGACCAGTACTTGGAATTGACAGCAGCAACTGAAGTTGCTTTTTCTGAGCAGTTATACCAAATTGTTAAAATAATTCCGAGAATTATTTTTTACAAGTTGTTATGCCGATTGACTTTAAAACCGATTTTAAGAAAATGA
>JAFGUD010000261.1 GCA_016938685.1 Bacteroidales bacterium
AAACTTTATAGATTCCTTTAATAATGGCATTTTTTCGGGCTTGTTCATCGAACTGGAAACATCTAACAAAAAAATCAGATTATTTGGTGGAGCGTCTTTTAGTGTTAATTTTTCGGGGTCTGGTTCCGGCTCTTTTTTATTAGTTTCAGGATAAATAACAATCAATGTATGAGGCATTTGTGCTTTTTTCAGAACTAAATTATCTGAATTATCCGCATAAACATTATAATCATAAGCCATTCCTATTCCATGACGATTAAATTTATTTATGAATTTGTCATTGTAATATGTGAATGGCTTTCCGTAAAGTTTTTCGGCATAACTAGGATATTTAGTTGGTTTTAGAAAATATTTAGTATGAGATAATTCTGCTTTTGCATCATCTATCACATTCTCAAATCTTCCAAAAGGGTCTTTGCCATTATTTTTGCCATAACTTTTTGCTCCTTCAAGATAAACATTTTCTTGTCCGTCAAGTTTTTGAATTTGTTCTTCTAATATTTGTTTTAACTGTCTTACTTTCACAGTATCATTATTTCTTGCAAATTCTGCAATTTCGTATACTACATCAAATAATGTATCTAAATTTTTAGCGGCATTAATATAAGGATTAGTCAAATCTACAACTTCATATTTTGAAGCTACTTCTTCGATTGTGTTTTTTAAGATATTCCAGTCAAGCAGATAATTATAGAACTCTAGTTTAGCTTCTTCAAGTAGCCTAAAACCAATTTTTAGTGAAGATGTATCTTCAAAAACACCGTTGTTTATATCCGTTTCGATAGAATCGCAGATTATTTGAATATTTTGAATATTATTCCACATTGAAATTAAAGGATCATCAAGTTTTTGTTTTTCCTCTGCAGTTATCGGAAAATCTGTTGTCAGACATTTATTAAAAATATCCTCAGGTAATTGTTCAAAATAAGTAATATTGCTAAGTCTTTCCCTATTATCAAAATATATTTTGGAAGAAGGTCGCTTACTTTTTGATAATAGACTACTGTTAAAACTCATTATATCGCTTTGAAATAAATATTCGGTATGAGTAGTTTCATGAATAAACTCCATATAATTATTCAATCCGGCAATAACCTGTTTGTGTGTTTTCAAATTCTGAGCAAATATGCATACGGGAATAAAAAATAAAATAAATAATATTTTTTTCATAATAAAAAAGTAAAAAGCCCGCTTTAAAAAACGGGCTAATATTTTAATTACATTTCATTGAATATTTCCACTGAGTACCTTCTTCCGGTCCAATAAGTTTAACCGTAATATAGCCTGAACTGCAACGTAATTCAGCAGAACCACCATTACTAACAGGTCCCTTAGTTGTGAAAATCTGTTTTTTATTTTTTCCTGTACCGCAATAAACTATTAATTGATCCGGAACATTATACATATCCCAATAAATAGTGAATTTGCCAGAATTTCCAATACTGTGAGTATTGATTGTAACTCCCTGACCTCCTGATTCTTGCGGAGCCTCACACGGCTTCACATTTGGTGGTGGAGGATCATCATCATTGTTTGGTGGCGGAGGTGGAGGTGGAGGTGGCGGAGGAGTTGGTTGCTCTCTTTTAGTCAAAGGTATATCTCTGCCAGATTGCGGACCATTCATCAAGTCCTCCATCAAATCATTTTTAACAGTAAAATCATTTGTATTATAGCCGGCTTTTGAAGCTACTATTGATATTTTATCTGAAGGTTTTACTCCTGAAACAGAGAAATATCCATCAGAATTACTATAAACAGGTTGTCCTTGTGGTTGACCATTTACATAAATAATATTTTTAACACCCGGCAAACCATGTGACCCATCAGTATTTCTAAATTGAAGTGTTTTTGTTAGAGGTCTAAGGAATAATGTTTTAGCACTATCCGGCAATCCTACCCAGTGGTCAACTTTATCAGATTTTGTAGTGTCAGCATAATAAGGTTTTTGAGCCTGAATTGTAAAATCTTTCAACACATGAACTTCTTCTGCAAATGCTCCATAACCGTTAATATTTGTTTGAACAGTTTGGGTTGTTTGACCATCAATTATTAAATTTCCGGTAGCACCAGCAAGTACATGTTTTGTATTTAAGTCCTTAACAAAGAAATCTATAAGTTTTTTCTCCGGTCTTAAACGTAGAGTTCTATTTGAATCTAAATCTCCGTAAATATACCTTGAATCAGTTTGAATTGTGTCATTATAATACCCATAAGCACTTCCTATAACAACAGAAAAACCACAATAAGGATAATTTTCAAAGAAAACTGTTCCATCTGGTTCGGTAATTCCTTCAAATGTTCTTTTTTCACCATTTACGTCAACAATTGCTACAACTTTTGCTCCTGCAATAGGCTGCTCGTTTTCAAAATTAACAACTTTAAAATCGTAGTTATACACTCTTGTTGACATGAACAATTCAAATACTTTCCCTTTTTTTAGTTTATGAAACTTTGGCAAACTATCCCCGAAGAAGCAGTCGTTTGTCCCACTAATTTCAGCTTTTTTATTTGCAAAAAGCAAAAGAGAATACAAAGTATAGTGAATATCTTTGTAATACGCCATTCCTGCTGTATCAGACACTTCAAAAAGTGAAATAGTATCATGAGTGAAAAACTTCATTGTCTTGAAATTAATCATCTGATAATCAACGTATTCAAAAAACACATCCGTTTGAGGAATTGTTGTTTTTGAAATTGCATCAACAGTTTTTACAGTTACGTCTTTTTTGAACGGAATAAGCAACAGTAGAGGCAAAAGTAATAACAGCAACCAAAGCCACCACCATTTTTTATCCTTCAACGATACTACATAGTCGCCGTCTTCCGGTTTAAAGACAAAATTTTGTTTTCCTTTCATTATTATTTTGTTATAAAGTTTTAAATATTCTTTGTAATCAGTGCTTTGCAATTTAGTGCATTGTATAAAATGTTTTGAAATATTATAGATTTAATAACATTCACTATGCACTTCTAAACTATTCACTGTTTTTATTTATCACAAATTACTTTACAAGAACCATTTGACCATTTATTCATATCTTCTGAACTCCATTGTCTACAAGACTTTGGGAATAATGATTCATAAGGTTCTTTAAAAGTAGCTGTTTTGAAATTTCCAATTCTTGAATCGTTTTGCCATTTTACATTATTAATCAATGCCGGACCTGTAACATCAAGTAATACGACACCTTCAAAATTTGGCTTACTGTACAAAATAACTCTTGTTCCTTTGTCAACTGCAATTGCATCAAAAGTTCTGTCGACTGCGTTCGGAAAAGCAATATTATTGCTTGGATACTCACCTTCCCCAACATATTCGCCGTATTTATCAGGAGAATAAATTAAACTAATGTGCTGTTCAATATAAACATCAGATAATAAAGTCCCTGAAAAATGAGCTCTACATTCTTTTACCGGAGGCGAAACATCACGAGGTTGTAAATCAGGTTCTAAAGGAATTTCTCTGCTTTTTTCAGTTTTTAATTGTGATATTTGTTTATCTTTTATTGTAAAATCATTTAAAATAAATCCATCTTTTGTAGAGATTATTGAAACTTTATCATTAGGTTGAAGATTAGGAACAGTAAATTCTCCATAACTGTTACTAAAATAATCTCCGACTTTTTCTCCGTTAATAAATACTTCATTTTTAACACCTTCTAACCTATCATTTGTGTATTTATTGATGTTTTTAAAGACTAAATTTCCGGCTTTTGGTCTAATATAAATTATATGCTGTTCTTCTGATAATTTCACGTAATCTTCTACTAGATAAGTTTTTGTAGTTGTATCAAAATAAGCAGAATGTGAAACTTTTATATATATTTGTTTTGCAATAGCTATGCTGTCAAACATTCCTTTTCCAATACCGTTTGTATTTGTTACAGCTGTATAAGAGTTATTTTCAATAACTAAAGTTGCAGTAGCATTAGGAACTGGTTTTTTTGTATATAAATCTTTAACTGTAAAAGAAACAGTTTCCATGATTGGCTCTAGTGGTAAAATTCGATTTTGAGGATCATCAAAAAAATCTTTTGTTCCACTCACCGAATATGGTTTATACCCATATAAAGAAGCATTAATTTCCAGTTTGTCAGAGCAAAAAAGTATATTTGCTTCAACAATTCCTCTGGGATCAGATTTTGCAATGATAGTTTGTTTTTGATCACCTAAATAAAAATCGACTGTAACATCTGCATTTGGCAAAGGCTGTCCATCAAAACAATCAATAACTGTAAATGAAATAGTTTGACGGCGAGCTTCAAGTATTATTTCAAATTCTTCTTTATCTTTCAATTCTAAATAAACAGGATGAAGAGTGTCTGACTGAAAACAACCACCTGTTGCAACTACAGTGGTTTCGTCTTCTTTATGGAATAATTTTGCAAAAAGAGTATAAGAAACTTCAAATTTTGCAAGCCCCTGATTATCTGTGTTTTGATTTACAACTATTTCTTCATAAGTTGAAAATTTAAATGTTGAAAAATCAATAAAATTTCTATCAGGATATGTAAAGTCAACATTAGCATTTGCCAAAACAACACCTGAAGTATTATCAATAGTTTTGAAAACTACTTCTTTGTGCATTCTTATTTGTAGCAAAAGCAATAATAACGGAAGAAGTAAAAGTAATAACCACCAAAGTTTTTTCTTTTTCAGTTGAACAGTGTAGGTTTCCTGATCTTCATCGAAAATAAATTTTTGTTTACCTTTCATATATTAGTTATAAAGTTCTTAAAGATTATAATGTTCTTAAAGTTTGTAATTTCTACAAAAACAAACACTTTTTACTTATCTCCAAAAATATAAAAAAAAACAAAAAAAGTAAACACAATTTTGATTTTATGCTGATATTTTGTACAAACAAACGTTTTAACAAGGCTTTTGTGAATTTGAGACTTGTGATTTTTTTTGTTTTATCTCCTTTTTACAACACTTCCGGCTATTAGATCGTGAATTGCTTTGTGTTTTTTTGTTGCTAAAACGCAAAAAATATTTAAAAAACTCCAAACTGCCCATATCATTATTGAAGCAAAAGAAAGTGTATTCTTTCCATTTACAGCAGTTATTATTCTTTTGTCAATCCAAATTATTACAATTACAACAGTAATATTTAGTATTAATGGTGCTAAATCTCTTATAATTGCCTGTTTTATATTGATTATTTTACTTTCATTCTTTGATTTGTAGATTTTTATTCTCATTATCATTTTACCTGGTGTTTGTCCTTTTAATCCATTAAAAAGTATTGAATATGAATATAAAATGATAATTGATATAATATTTACAATTTGAAAATCTATATTTTTTAAAAACCATTTATTTAGCAAAAATAATATAAGATACAAAATTGAGCTATCAATCATTTTTGCAAAAACACGGAGCCAAAATGTATCATAGGGATAACTATTTTCATCAGTTTTTAATTTCTTTTTAGAGCTGGAATGTAAAATTTCCAATTCGTTTGTTGTGCTTTGTATTATCTGTTCTAAATGAGCAAGATTTTCAGGCAATTCATTTCTTCTTTCCAATTCCCAAATAGCAGCCAACTTTTGAGCAGTTGATGATAAAAAGTTTTCGGCAATTTTTATCAATTCGTCAGTGTTTTTTTCAGAAAACAAAAGTGAATGATCGTTTGTTTTATGCATTGAATTTTCTTTTTAGCAAAACTAAAAAATCCGCTCAATTTTGAACGGATTTTTTAAATTAATATTCAAAAATTCAAAGAAAAAATCGTTGAATTTTTAATTAATTGTTTTAATTACAAGTCCACTTCTTAGTTTTGGTTCAAACCAGGTAGTTTTTGGAGGCATAATGTTGCCTGTATCTGCAATGTTCAGCAATTGTTCCATTGAAACAGGATACAAAGCAAACGCAACTTCCATTGCTCCACTGTCAACTCGTTTTTTTAATTCTCCAAGTCCTCTAATTCCGCCCACAAAATCAATTCTTTTGTCAGTTCTAAGGTCTTTTATTCCAAAAATAGGGTCTAACACTTTGTTCGATAAAATAGTAACATCAAGAACTCCAATAGGATCTTTATCATCGTAAGTTCCTTCTTTGGCTGTTAAAGAGTACCAAACACCTTCTAAGTACATTGCGAAATTATGAAGTTTATTTGGACGATATTCTTCTGTCCCCATTTCTTCAATTTCGAAGCTGTCGAGTAACATTCCTATTACGTCTGCCGCTTTGTGACCATTAAGATCTTTAATCACACGATTGTAATCAATAATTTTAAGCTGATTGTCAGGAAAATGAACAGCCATAAAATAATTGTATTCTTCGTCTCCGGTGTGATTTGGATTAGCCGAACTTCTTTCGTTTCCAATAATTGCAGCTGCTGCTGTTCTGTGATGACCATCAGCTACATAAGTTGCCGGAACTTTTGTGTCGAATAATTCTTCAATTTTTTTATTAATTCCTCCATCAGTTATTGTCCAAAAATGGTGACCAAATCCGTCTTCTGCCGTAAAATCATAATCAGCTTCGTGATTTTTAGTCCAATTTTCAACAATTTCGTCTATTTCAGGAACTGCTCTGTATGAGAAGAATACAGGCTCAACATTAGCATTTGTAATTCTAATGATACGAGTTCTGTCTTGTTCTTTATCGGGACGAGTAAGTTCGTGTTTTTTAATAATTCCGTTGAAATAATCTTCGGTACTTGCACCTCCAACTATTCCATATTGAGTTCTACCGTCCATTGTTTGTGCATAAATGTAAAAACGAGCTTCTTCTTCCTCAACAAGCCAGCCTTTTTGCTGAAACATAAGAAAATTAGAATTAGCTTTTTCGTACACATCGTCAGAATGAATATCAGTACCGGCAGGCATGTCAATTTCTGCTCTTGTAATATGCAATAACGATTTTTCTTTTCCATCTGCCATTTGGGCAGCTTCTTCGCTGTTCATTACGTCATACGGTAAACTTGCAACTTCTTGTGCAAATTCTTTCGGCGGACGTAATCCTTTAAAAGGTTTTACTTTTGCCATAATTATAATAATTTACAATTGATAATTGATAATTGATAATTTACTGTGTATTTTTTTCTTTTGATTTTTTAATTATAGTTGTTAAAAGTTTGATTATTTCGACAATACCATGATGCAAAGAAATAAATTCTTTTTGAGAAATATAATTTGTTTCTACTAATAATTCTAACCAATATTCTGTTTCACCTGATTCTTTTAGTGAAATAGACAACTTATGAATAAAATCCGCTGTTGATTCTGCGTTTTGAGCTTCTCGAATATTTGCTCCAATTGACGTTGCAGATCTAAACAATTGTTTAGAGATGATAAATTCTTTTCTTTCTGTTGTTAATATTTTATTAGGATTACTCAACAATAGACACCTATAATAAATCTTCATTAGAATATCGAAAATTTACAACACGCTCAACTAATTTATGAAAA
>JAFGUD010000262.1 GCA_016938685.1 Bacteroidales bacterium
CCAATAATATGTGGGTTAACCCCGATTTAGAATAACTCAAATTTGGGTGTTTGAAAAGCTCCAAATTTGCTAGTTATTCTTAATCGTAAGAATTATTTGTGAATAATTCGGGTTAAAGGATTTGCTTCTGTGTGTTGCAAAATATTTTTATTAAAAATTTAATTTTTTAGATTTGTAGGAAATTATTAAAAAATTTCACTATGGATTTCAGAATTGAGCATGACACTATTGGCGAAGTAAAAGTACCTGCCGATAAATATTGGGCTGCACAAACCCAACGTTCGTTAGAAAATTTTAAAATTGGTGAGCCGGCTTCTATGCCGCTTGAAATAATTAAGGCATTTGGGTATCTTAAAAAAGCTGCCGCATTAACAAATCTTCAACTTGGAGTATTAACTAAAGAAAAATGTGATCTTATTTCACAAGTTTGCGAAGAAATAATTGAAGGCAAACTGAATGATCAATTTCCATTGGTTGTATGGCAAACAGGTTCGGGTACTCAATCAAACATGAATGTAAAT
The DNA here is from genome assembly GCA_016938685.1 of Bacteroidales bacterium. Lineage (GTDB taxonomy): Bacteria > Bacteroidota > Bacteroidia > Bacteroidales > JAFGUD01 > JAFGUD01. The sequence goes on from JAFGUD010000262.1 coordinate 522, forward strand.
GAGGTTGTTGCGAACAGAGCGCATGTTTTAGCCGGAAATAAATTGGGCGAAGGCAAAACTTTTATTCATCCAAATGATGATGTGAACAAATCTCAATCCTCAAATGATACTTTTCCTACGGCAATGCACATTGCAGCATACAAAATGTTAATTGATGTAACAATTCCCGGGATTGAAAAGTTGAAAAATACAATAAAATCAAAATCTGATGAGTTTATGGAGATTGTTAAAATCGGTCGTACTCACTGGATGGACGCAACTCCATTAACTCTTGGACAAGAATTTTCAGGATATGTTTCTCAACTTGACCATGGTTTAAGAGCAATAAAAAATACTTTGGCGCATCTTTCAGAACTTGCACTTGGTGGAACCGCAGTAGGAACCGGATTAAATACTCCAAAAGGATATTCAAAACTGGTTGCAGAAAAAATTGCAGAACTTACCGGTTTACCATTTATCACAGGAGAAAATAAATTTGAAGGGTTAGCGGCACACGATGCAATTGTTGAGTCACACGGTGCTTTGAAAACTATAGCTGCAAGCATTATGAAAATTGCAAATGATATAAGAGTTATTGCATCAGGTCCACGTTGCGGTATTGGCGAAATAATTATTCCGGCTAACGAACCGGGTTCTTCAATTATGCCAGGAAAAGTAAATCCAACTCAGGTTGAAGCAATAACAATGGTTGCAGCTCAGGTTTTTGGTAATGATGTTGCGATAAATATTGGTGGTATGAATGGTCATTTTGAATTGAATGTTTTTAAACCAATGATGATTTATAATTTCTTAAATTCTGCTCGTTTATTAGGTGATGCGTGTGTTTCTTTCAATGATAATTTGGCAATAGGAATAGAACCAAACAAAGAAAGAATTACTCACTTTTTGAACGATTCTTTGATGCTTGTAACAGCTTTGAACACCCATATTGGTTACGAAAATGCTGCAAAAATTGCAAAAAAAGCCTACAAAGAAAATACAACATTGAAAAAAGCTGCTATTGAGCTAGGATTTCTTACCTCTGAACAATTTGACGAATGGGTAAGACCTGAAAAAATGATTGGAAGTTTAGAAAAATAGTTTCATTTTTTATTAAAATTTAAACACCTTAAATACAATTAAGGTGTTTTTTTATTTTGCTGATAATCAGAATTTTAGCGTTTGAGGAGAATAAAATATTTTAAAAAAAAATTATTTTTGATTAGTTTTTTTTACATTTGAACCGATATTTGTTTTTTTTTAATGAATTGTAACAATTAAAATCATTTTTAGTGAAGTTATTTAAAGAAATAAAGTTAAAGAATTTATTTATTTACACATTCTTGATCTTTTCTTTGTTTTTTGCTGTAATTATTGTTTTTTCAATGATTTACGAAGTGAAAAACAGGCAGATTTTTGACACTCAAACTGAATTTTTTAAAATTAATAAAAACTTAAATAGCATAAAAAATAATCAGAATGATTTATTCCTACATAAAAGAAATCAATATGTTATAGAATCCGAAGAATTATTTAAATTAAACTCTGAAATTAACAGACTTGATGGTTTAATAGATAGTATTATTACTTTGAAAATAATTAAAAAGAATAATTTCACTTCTTCTCTTGCCGAATTCAAATCTGATTTAGAAAAATATCAGTCACAATGTGATAATATACTGAAAATTAACGAACAACTTTACTCTCCAAATGTAGGAGTAGTTTCTCAACTGGAAATTATTTCTACAAAATTAAAAAAGGAAAATAAATATCAAGAGTTAGATTTGATTAAATACCTGAGTGATATTGAATTATATCGAAAACAGCTAATTGAAGGGAGAATTACAAAAAGAGAATTTGAGAAAAAAGCAACTTTATTGTTCGAGAAAATTGCTTCTACGCAAACTTCTGATTATGAAAAATATTATGTCCTTCTCTTTGAAGATAATATAACAAATTATTATAATAATACACAACTAGAATATTCTAAAAGAAAAGAAGTTGGAGATTCATATAATGAAGGTCTATTATTGTTTTTGGATAAACAATATAATTTATTGCTAGATAGAATAACAATTATTGAAAATCAAGTAATTGAAATTAGAGGCGATTATTTTAGGAGAAGTTTTATACAGTACATTGTTGTTATACTCTTAATAATTGTATTGAACGTTGTGTTGTTTAATTTTCTGTATAGAATATTGTATAAGCCATGGTTCAATTTACAACCGGTATTTGAAGATTTATCAATTGGTAAAATTCCTGAAATTGATATTTTAACTACCTTATCAGAATTTAAGATTATTACAACTTCTCTCGATAAATTTGTTGATAATATAAAATCTAAAAATAGTTTTATTTTAGAATTATCAAAAAGAAACTATACCGCTGATTTTGTATCAAAAACAGATGATGAATTAGGTGTTTCTTTGTCTAAATTACAAAGCGAACTAATTAAAGCAGAAAAAGAATCGGTTCAATACCAAGAAACCGAACAAAATCAAAAATGGACAGCTACTGGAATTGCTAAAATCGGTGCTGTTATGCGTCAGAACACAGAAGATATTGACGGTTTATCTAAAAATGTTTTGAAGGAAATTATTCAATATGTTGATGCTGTGCAGGGAGCTCTTTATTTATACAATGAAAAATTAAAACAGCTTGAGCTTAATTCTTCGTTTTCTTATGGTAAACAAAGGACAAAAAACCATACAATACAGCCGTATGAAGGACTATTAGGTACGATTATTGTAGAAAAAAGAGATTATTATTATAAAGAAATACCTGAAAATTATTTATTTCTAGAAACCGGACTTGGTTATTCAAAACCCAAAAGTTTATTTGCCTTTCCTTTATTATTTGAAAATAAAATATATGGTGTTATTGAACTTGCATCAATGAGTGAGTTTAAAGAGTATGAAAGAAATTTTTTGAAAAATCTTGGAGTTGAAATAGCAATTACAATTTCGTATACTGAAATAAATGTTCAAACAAAAACCCTTCTAGAGCAATCTAAAAAACAAGCAATCGAATTACAATCAAATGAAAAACTCTTTAAGAAAAATCAGGATAATTTAAAAAGTTTGCTCAGAATGACAGAGCAAAGATTGAGAGATAGAGAAGAAACCCTAAAGATTAAAGAACAAATAGTTATGCAGAAAGTTCAGGAATTGCTTGAATTACAGAAAGAATTATCTGAAAAAGAAGAATATATTGAGAATGTCACAAACGAATATGAAAATATAAAATCTGAACTAGAAAACAAAAACACAGAATTGCGTGAACGTATAGCAGAATTGGATAAACGATTACGAGATAAAAATTAGAAAATAAAGCAATTATTTTTTATACGGGAATTGTCAGTGAAGTATTTTAAAAACCATTTCCTTTAGTAATTCTCCCTCAGTCATAGAAACATTATCAACTCCCTTTGATTTTAAATCATATTCTCGAAGTATAGAAATGATAAATACCAATTTGTTGAGATTATAAGCTTTTGATGCATTTAAGTAATTATCAGCAAAATACGGGTTTACTTTTAATGCTTTAGCAACGTTCATTTTGCTTTTATCTCGTAATGAATGAACCATTAAAACTTTTGAAAAAAAGCCAAACAAAGAGCTGATAGTCAGCACAAAAGGATTATTTTTAGGATTTGCAGAAAAATGCTTCACTATTCGGTTTGCTTTAAGTGCATCTCTGCTTATTAGTGCGTTTTGAAGTTCAAAAACATTATAATCTTTGCTTATTCCGATGTTTTGTTCAATGTCAATAGGTAGTATTTTTGTTCCTGCTTTTAGACTTATTATTAGTTTGTCTAATTCATTTGCGACTTTTCCTATATCAGTTCCAAGATAGGCAACAAGCATTTTTGTAGCCACAGGATCAATTGTGAAATTTTTTTCGGCAATATATTTTGTAATCCAGTCAGGAATTTGATTCTCGTATAACTTCTTGGATTCAAAGACAATGCCGGTTTTTTCTGCTTCTTTGTAGAATTTTTTTCTCTTGTCTAAAGTTTTGTATTTATAGTTTATTACCAGAATTGTTGATTCTAATGGTCTTTGAGCATAATGAACTAAATTGTCAAATGACTTAATGTTTTGGGCTTCTTTGATGATAACAACCATTCTGTCAGACATCATAGGAAAACGTCTTGCCGTATTGTCAATTTGAGCAACATTTATGTCTTTGCCATACATAACAATCTGGTTAAAAGCATGTTGCTCGGGAGGCAAAGCATTATGGGAGATGTAGTCAGTAATTTTGTCGATAAAATAAGATTCATCTCCCATTAAGAAGTAAATTGGTCTGTATTTGCCGGTTTTCAACTCCGACATTATTTGATTAAAAGTCATTTTAATAAATTAAGAACTAAGAATTAAGAACTAACAATGCACAAATAACAATTAACAATTAACAATTAACAGCGTGCAAATAACAATGCACAAATAACAATGCACTTAACTATTAACTATTAATCATTAACTATAAGTCTTTCCTTGAATGGTAAAAAAGTCATGAAATCAGCATGATGAACAACATACGCTTCGGTTGAGCGTTTTACCATATTTCCTTCGCCTGCATGGGCGGCAATAATATGACAAACCTCTGCCGGAACTCCACATTGTTCTGCCAATGAAACACCTGAAAAAGGATGTCTTACGTATTTGCCGTAATTTCCTTGATAAGATTTACCATTTTCATTTTTTTCATATTCCAATAATTTGCCAACATCAGCTAAAATTGCTCCTGCTATAAGAACGTCCATATCGACAGGAAGTTCATCTTTGAAAAAATCTTTCATTTTTTCTCCACTTGCTTTTGCAATATGAACAACCGATTGTTTGTGATCCATAAAACTCACTTTCAAATCGGGTCCTGCTAACAATGTAAAAGGAATAACGAATAAATCGTCAGCGTTTAATTTGCTTTTTGCTAGTGCCAATTCCCATGTGTCTGCAACTTGTTGGCGCAACTCAGTGTTTTCAATCCACATAAGTTCTGTGCCCCATATTTTTTTTACTCTTTCAGTCATAATCTTTTTTTTTACAAAAAAAACAATAATCTACAAATGTAAAAATTTTAGTTTAACATATTTCATCATTTTTTAATATTTTTGCGGTCTTTGGTTAAATGTCAATTCTTTTATATTTATTTGCACTTTTTAAAGCTTTGGGTTAATGAATTTTTTAGGTTTCAGAAATTGGTTTGATTCTTTATCAAATTGTTCGCATTTGGTAATTGCCGGTCCTTGTTCTGCTGAATCAGAAGAGCAGGTTTTGGACACAGCCAGACAAATTTCTAAAATAGAACAAGTAAAAGTTTTTCGTGCAGGAGTTTGGAAACCAAGAACAAGTCCTAATGATTTTGAGGGAGTTGGAGAAATAGCATTAAAATGGTTGAAAAAGGTAAAATCTGAAACAGGTTTACTTACATGCGTTGAAGTTGCTACCAGCAAACATGTTGAAAAATGTCTTGAAAATGATGTGGATATTTTTTGGGTTGGAGCCAGAACTGTTGCAAATCCATTTTCTGTTCAGTCAATTGCAGATGTTTTAAAGGGTGTTGACAAGCCTGTTTTAATAAAAAACCCCATAAATCCTGATTTAAAACTTTGGGTTGGGGCAATTGAAAGAATTTATAAAGCCGGAATAAATAAAATTGCTGCAATTCACAGGGGTTTTTATCCTTTTGAAGACACCAGATTTAGAAATATTCCAAAATGGGAAATTCCAATTGAACTCAAAACTTTATTCCCAAATTTGCAAATTATTACTGATCCAAGTCATATTGCAGGGAAAATTGAACTTATAAAAGAAGTTGCTTCGCAGGCATTGTGTATGAATGTAGACGGCTTAATGATTGAAACTCATAATAATCCAAAAGTTGCTTTGAGTGATGCGTCTCAACAATTAACACCTTTGCAGTTAGATGTTTTATTAAAAGAATTAAAATTTAGAAAAGAACAAATTATAAATAAAGAATTACTTTCGGATCTTCAAAATTGGAGATTTCAAATAGATTCTCTTGATTTTCAAATGCTTGAATTACTTTCAAAACGAATGGAAATTGTTGAAAAAATGGGCAAATACAAAGAAGAGAGAAATATGAGTGTTTTTCAGCTGGAAAGATGGAAAGAAATTCGAGCAACAAGAATAAAAGCAGGAGAAGAATTAGGTCTTGATTCCGATTTTGTGAAAAAAATATTGCAAATAATACATAATCAATCAATAATAGCACAATCTAAAAACAAATAAAATGAGACGTTTTTTACTTTTTTTACTACCAGCTACAATATTATTTTTAGCATTTATTGACAAAGATAAGTCTGATGAAAAGAAATCACAGATATTGGTGCTTTCTTATAATGTTGAAAATTTATTTGATACAATTGATAGTCCGTATTCGCTTGATGAAGAATTTACGTCAATGAGCTACAAAGACTGGAATACAGAACGTTATTTTAAAAAAATTAATGATTTAGCAACCGTTTTTACATTGGTAGATGATCAAAAATTGCCTGATATTATTTCACTATGTGAAGTTGAAAATCTTTCTGTTATTGAAGATTTAAAAAATAATCCACAATTAGCTGCAATGAATTATCAAATAGTACATGAAGAAACAACTGACCCACGTGGAATTGATGTTGCTTTAATGTACAATCCTGAGGTTTTTAAGTATATATCACATGAGCAGTTACAAATATTTGAAGATGACGGTAAACTTTATAATTCACGCGAAATCTTATTTGTAAAAGGTATTGTAGGAAAAGACACTTTGTATGTATTTGTTAATCATTGGAAATCCAGATCAGGTGGAGCAGAAAAAACTGAATACAAAAGAATTTGGTATGCAAAAGTTTTACGTGAAAAAATAGATTATATATTTAGCTATTTGCCGGATGCAAACATTATTTGTATGGGTGATTTTAACGATACACCTTTTGATAAAAGCATTAACGAATATCTTAATGCTTCATTAGATTCTGTTTTCGAAAATAAGAATGAATTGTTTAATTTGACTGCTTTTTTAGCAAAAAAAGGCAAAGGCACATATAGTTATGATACAGAATGGTTTATGTTGGATAATATAATTGTATCACAAAGCATAATGAACAAAAAAAATGGAATTTATGCAGAAAGTTGTGCAAAAGTTTTAAAGAATGATTTTTTGCAGAAATATAATTCAAAAGCAAATGACACAATACCTTTTAAAACATACGGTGGAAATACCTATTTTGGAGGAGTAAGTGATCATTTTGCTGTTTATGCTTATTTTACTGTTCGAAAGTAACAATTTGCTTGTTTTATTTTTTTTTTAATTTAGTCCAAAATTTTTGAATGCACGCATACGATGTAATATTAGTATACGGAGTGATAATTTTTATAATTGTTTCGTTATATTTTGACCTTATGGGAGCAGGATTCACTTTTCTTTTAGGTGTGACTGTTCTAGGTGTTTTTGGGATTCTTACACCCAAAGAAATGCTTATAGGTGCTTCAAACGAGCAAATTGCAGTAATTCTTCTCTTGTTGCTTTTAGGTAATATTTACCGAAAAACAGCTCTTTTAGATTCTTTGTTTGATCGGATTTTTGTTAAAATTTCCTCTCATAAAGCCTTTACAAGTAGGGTTATGTTATTGATAGCTCCAATGTCTGCTTTTTTGAATAATACTCCGCTGGTCGCATTGATGATGCCTTATGCTTATGATTGGTCTAAAAAGCATAATCAACCTATTTCTAAAATATTATTACCTCTTTCTTATGCCGCCATTCTGGGAGGTTGCGCAACCTTGATCGGGACTTCTACTAACTTGATTGTTAATGGAATGGTTATTGAGTCAGGAAGAGAATCTCTTGGACTGTTTGATTATACTTTGATTGGTGGAACAATGGTAGTGATTGGGTATTTGTATATGAGGTTTATTGGACATCGTTTACTGCCTTCTAATTACATTACAAGTCAGAATATTACAAAAAACACAAGAAAATATGTTGTAGAAGCTCAGATTTCAATTAATTCACCATTAGTTGGAAAAACAATAGAAGAAGCTAAATTACGTAATCTTGATGGTTTGTTTTTATTTCAAATAATTAGAAATGATCAGGAAATAACTGCTGTGCCAAATGATACTATTTTATTGCAAAATGATATATTGTTATTTGCCGGAGAAACTAGTTCCATTGCTGACCTTTTTGAACAAAAGAAAGGTCTAACTATGCCTTCGGTAGGAATGTTTTCAAGAAAAAAAGAATTAGATATTGTGGAAATTGTTGTTGCTGATGGTTCATTACTCGTTAATAAAACTTTAAAAAGTTATAATTTTAGGTCTAAATTTGATGCAACGGTTATTGCAGTTCATCGAAATGGGGAGCAAATTCAAGGTAAATTAGGAGCTGCAAAATTAAAACCCGGGGATACTTTATTATTGTTAACTGGCGTTAGATTTGGCGAATTAGCTTCAAATTCAAAAGATTTTTATCTCATATCAAAAGTAAAGGAAATTAGAAAACTGACTCCTTTACAGTCCTGGACACTCGTAATAGGAACGGTTTCAGCTATTTTTCTTTCTTCAATTAACGTTCTTTCTTTGTTTCTTGCCTTGATTATCCTTATTAGTATCCTTTTAATATTAAATGTCACAAATCCTAAAGAACTAGCCAAAAGTATAGATTACGATTTAGCTTTTATAATTGCTATGGCACTTGCTTTGGGTGTTGCTATGCAGAAAACAGGTGTTGCTGAAATTTTGGGGAATGTTATGATTGAAATTTTCCGACCTTGGGGGAATGTTGGTTTGCTCTCAGGATTGTATATTATTACGGCAATTTTAGCTGCCTTTGTTACAAATAAGGCGGCTGTAGCATTAATTTTTCCAATTGCAATTAGCATTGCAGGTGATTTAGGGTATAATGCAATACCATTTATATTAACCGTTTCATTTGCTGCGGCTGCAAATTTTATGACGCCTATTGGTTATCAAACAAACACAATGGTTTATGGTCCGGGAGGTTATAAATTTAGAGATTTTATACGTGTCGGTACACCTTTGACTATTATCTACGGAATTGTAACTATTTTCTTTTTATTAAAAATTTACTTTTAGAATAAATGGATTGTAAGTTTAACGATTTTTTGTTTTTAAAAAATGGTGAATTTTGTTTTTTGATGTGAATTTTAATAAGTTTTGTTAGCTTTGCCGACTCAATAATTTAAATACTCTTGAAAAGTAAAGATAAGTGCCTAAGAAAAGTTTTTATACATCGTTGAATATTAGATTAGTTATTCATTTACTAGGATTGATATTTGCAATTGAGGGGCTATTTTTATTATTGCCTTTTATTGTCAGTGTAATTTACAAAGAATCAATCAAGACTGAATTTTTTTTATCTTTTCTTATTACTTTTTTATTTGGAGGATTAGTTTATCTCATAACCAAAAAAAAAGTGAGAAAGGATTTTTCAAGAAGGGAAAGATTTTTGCTTGTTAGTTTTGCTTGGTTGCTTATTTCGTTGTTTGGAGTACTTCCATTTGTATTAACAAAACAGATGAATTTTACTGATGCGTTTTTTGAAACTGTTTCTGGTTTTACTACTACAGGAGCATCAATTTTAACAGATATTGAGAGTGTGCCAAAAAGTTTGCTTTTTTGGCGTAGCGAAACTCACTGGATAGGAGGAATGGGAATAATCGTATTGTTTGTTGCTCTTTTCCCTTTTTTGAAAACGAGCAGAATGCAACTTTTTAATGCCGAAGCATCGGTAGTTGTTGAAAGTAAGGTATTTCCAAAGTTGCTGGATATTTCCAGAAGTATTTGGTTGATTTATGTTGGTCTTACAATAATTGAAACAGTAATGTTAATGTTTGGAGGAATGAATTTGTATGATTCCCTCTGTCATACTTTTAGTACTGTTGCAACTGGTGGGTTTTCGACAAAAAATGATAGTATTGCAAGTTTTTCTCCTTATATACAGTATGTTATTGTTTTTTTATGATACTTGCCGGAGTGAATTTTACTTTGTATGTACTATTGTTGAAAAGAAATTTCTCTAAATTATTCGCAAATGAAGAATTGAAGTATTATCTAGCAATTACATTTGTGGCTACGCTGTTAGTTTTTGCGGTATTATTGATTTCAAAACAATATGTGGATGTAGAGTTAGCTTTTAGAGATTCATTATTTCAAACTGTTTCTATTTTGACTACAACCGGTTATGCAACTACAGATTACTTAACGTGGCATCATGCGGGATTAGCAATAATTATTTTAACTATGTTTATAGGAGCTTCTTCTGGTTCCACAACCGGAAATATTAAAATAATCAGACATGTTCTGGTTGTTAAAAATCTTAGAGTATTTATTAAAAGAATGATTCACCCGGATGCAGTGTCTGTTGTTAGATATAATAAAATTATAATACCTCTGGAAACTGCAAATAACGCTCTTGTTTTTATTCTTGCATATATAGTTATAACTGTTCTGTCGGTTATAATTATTTCATTTACTGGAATTGATTTAGATACAAGTATTGGTGCTGTTGTTGCGACTATTGGATGTATTGGGCCAGGCATTGGAGATGTAGGACCAACAGGAAATTATGCCGAATTTCATACTTTTGGAAAATATTATCTTACTTTCTTAATGTTTTTAGGCCGACTTGAAATTTTTACTGTAATAATACTTTTTACAAGAAGTTTTTGGAAAGGGTAATTTTATCTTATAAAAATTTATATTAATGATTCAGGATTTTGAAAATAGAATTTTTACCATTTCTTCTAACCAAGAATTTGATCAAATTGCGCTTGAAATATTTGACTTTCAGTATAATAATAATTTGGTTTATAAAGAGTATATTGATTATCTAAAAGTAAAACCAACCAAAATTACAAGTATTTTTGATATTCCTTTTCTTCCTATCGAATTTTTTAAAAGCCGAAAAATTGTTTCTGCTATTGATTTATTACAAGAAAAAACACCTGTTGTTTTTAAAAGTAGTGGAACAACTGGGGCTGATCGTAGCAAGCATTATGTCTATAAATCAGATATTTATGAAAAATCATTCTTAAAAGAATTTAAAGATATTTTCGGCTCACCTGAAAATTACACAATTTTGGCTTTATTGCCATCATATGTTCAAACCGGAGACTCTTCTTTAGTCTATATGGTTAATAAATTGATTCAATTGTCTAATAACGTAGATTCAGGATTTTATCTTGAAAAATCAGAAATAATACTTGATATTATTTTAAAAAACAAAGAATTAAATAAGCAAATTATCTTGTTTGGAGTTTCTTACGCTCTTTTAGATTTAGCAGAAAGTAATAAAATTTTATTACCTGAATTAATAATAATTGAAACAGGAGGAATGAAGGGAAGGAAAAAAGAAATAATTAGAAATGAATTACATCATATTTTGGGACAAAAATTTGGCACTAAAAATATATACTCAGAATATGGTATGACAGAACTTTTGTCACAAGCTTATATGTTGGAAAATGAATTTTTCAAACCTTCCTCCACAATGAAAGTTTTAATTCGAGACATAAATGATCCTTTTACTTATCTTTCCGACGAAAAAACCGGAGGAATAAATATTATCGACATTGCAAATCTCTATTCTTGCTCGTTTATTGAGACAAAAGACCTCGGATTGTTAAAAAATAATAAATTTAAGGTCTTAGGACGATTTGATAACGCAGATATTAGAGGTTGTAATTTACTGACTGTTTAGTAGTTAATATAATATGTTGAAAAATATTTATTAAAAAATTTGGTTCTCTCCTTATTCATATTTAATTTTGAAGTTGTTTTGGAGTGAAAACTCTATATTTATTAACATTTAAAATTCAGTTTTATGAGAAAGATTATGTTGTTTTTTGCATTCTTTGGAATATTAGGAATGCAACTTTTTGCTCAGAAAACTATTACAGGTACCGTAGTTGGTGCAGACGATGGCGTTGGCATCTCTGGCGTTACTGTATTAGTTGATGGGACAAACATTGGAACTGTTACAGATCTTGACGGAAAGTACGTTTTGAATAATGTGCCTGACGATGCAACTTCTTTAAAGTTCTCTCTTTTTGGAATGTTACCTAAAGAATTACCAATCACAGGTAGTGTTATTGACTGTGCAATGGAAATTGACGCTGTAGCGTTGGGTGATGTTGTGATTACTGCTCTTGGAGTATCTAAAGAGAAAAAAGCTCTAGGTTATTCTGTCCAGGATTTGAACAGTGACGAATTTAGCGCAGTAAGAGATCCTAACATTGTTAATTCATTGTCAGGTAAAATTGCCGGTGTTCAAATTACAAGTTCATCAGGTGGTGTTGGTTCTTCTTCAAGAATTGTACTTCGCGGTGCTGCTTCAATTACCGGTAATAACGAACCTCTTTTTATTGTTGATGGTGTACCTATCAATAATACAAATTATGGTGATGCAACTTATGGTGGAGGTACTGACCAGCCTTCGGGTTCTGCTGATATTAACCCTGATGATATTGAATCAATTTCAGTATTGAAAGGTGCAAATGCAGCGGCTCTTTATGGCTCTCGTGCAGCTAACGGTGTTATCATTATTAAAACTAAAACAGGAAAAAAAGCTCAAGGCTTAGGTGTTTCTGTAAACTCTAGTACTACTTTTGAAACTCCACTTATTCTTCCTACTTTCCAAAATTCTTATGGTCAAGGTGCAAGTCATACTTTCTTTGAGTGGATTGATGGACAAAATGGTTCCGGTGGTGTTGATGAAAGTTGGGGTATGCCTCTAAACATTGGTTTAGAAGCTGTTCAATTTTCTTCAAACGGTGAATACCCGGAAGAATGGGTTGCTTATCCTAATAATATCAAAGATTTTTATGATCTAGGTATTACTACTAATAACAATATTTCTTTTGCAAATGGTGGTGAAAAATCTTCTTTTAGATTATCATATACCAATATGCAACAAAAAGGTATGGTTCCGAATACTTCTCTTCAAAGAAACACTTTTAATGGAACTGCATCTGTTGATTTAACTTCTAAATTGTATGCAAACTTCTCTGCTAACTATATTATTACTAATAGTGATAATTTACCAACAGGTGGTTACAACAATGAAAACCCTGTTCAACAAATGATTTGGTCAGGTAGACAAGTTGATTTCGAAAAATTAAGAGATTATGAAAATCTTCCTCTTTGTGCTGAAGGAACAGCTGCTGCTGGTACTCCATTGAACTGGAATACTGTTTTCCAAAACAATCCTTACTGGGTACAACATACCAATTTTAACAAATTGTCAAAAAACAGAGTTATTGGAAATATAAATGTTGGATACAAATTTACTGATTGGTTAACTTTACAATTATCTTCAGGTACTGATTATTGGACATCTATTACTACTAATCAAAAAGCTCATGGTTCTAACGAATATCCTTTCGGACTATTCAGAGAAGTATCTAGAACTTGGTACGAAAATAATTCAAGCTTTTTGGTAATGATTAATAGAGACATCAATACTGACTTGAATGTTTCTTTATCTCTTGGAGGAAACACAATGTATCAGTCTTATAGCAGAATGTTTGCTGAAGCTAGTCAACTAGAATTAGAAGGTGTTTATAATCTTTCTAATGTTAAATCAGGTGTGAGCCCTACTCTTACTAACTACTTTGAAAAAAGAAAAATTAACAGTTTGTATTTCAGTGGTCAGGTAGCTTTCAAAAAATATGTTTATTTTGAATTCAGTGGTAGAAATGACTGGTCAAGTGTTCTTCCAATAGAAAACAATTCTTTCTTCTATCCGGCAGCATCTCTTAGTCTTGTTGTTACAGAAATGTTAGGAATGGAATCAGATGTGCTTACTTTTGCCAAAGTAAGAGGTAGTTGGGCACAAGTAGGGGGCGATGGAGCTTTGAATCCTTACTCTCTTACACAAACTTTTGCTTTTAGAGATGACTCATGGGGTAATGTTCTACTTCCATACAATGGAAACACATTAAATAATCCTAATTTAGTTTCTGAAACTACTAATTCTCTTGAGTTTGGTCTTGACATGAGAATGTTTAAAGGACGTGTTACTCTTGATTTAACTTATTATAACTCTAAATCAAAAGACTTATTGGTACCTGTTGAAGTTTCTGCTTCTACCGGTTATTTATTCGCTTGGGATAATATTGGCGAAATGGCTAATAGTGGTGTTGAAGTATTATTAGGTTTAGACATTATTAAAAATGACAACTTTGTATGGAATACAACAGTAAACTTTGCAAAAGCTAAAAATGAAGTTGTTTCTTTAGGTGGATTAGAATCATTAGACCTAGGTGGACAATGGAATATGACACTTCAAGCACGTGAAGGTTATCCTTACGGAGTAATCTTTGGCCCTGCTTTCCTTAGAAGTCCTGACGGAGATGTAATTTACAAAAATGGAATACCTGTAATTGATGAAACATATCAGATATTAGGTGATATTCAACCTGATTGGACTGGTGGTATCAATAATAGAATTTCTTTTAAAGGTTTAACTTTAAGTTTCTTAGTTGATGCTAAAATGGGTGGTGAAATTCACTCAATGACTACTACCTGGGGACGTTATGCAGGTGTTTTAAACGAAACATTAGAAGGTCGTGAAACTGGTGTTATTGGTATTGGTGTTATAGACAACGGTGACGGAACATACAGAACAAATGACGTTATTACATCAACTGAAGAATATAACAAAACTGCATATTCAAATAATGTTGTTGAAAGTTCAGTATTTGATGCTTCTTATATCAAATTCAGACAATTAACTTTTGGTTATACTTTTGCTAAAATTGGAAATCTTCCTATTAAAGATCTTTCTTTTAGTGTTGTAGGTAGAAATTTAGCTATGATATACTCTAAAATACCTCATATTGATCCTGAAACTGCTTTTAGTAGTCTTAACGGACAACAAGGTCAAGAATTTGGTCAATTGCCATCTACCAGAAGTATTGGTTTTAATATTAATTTTAAATTTTAATTAATTATGAAAAGAATAAAAATTTTAACAATTATAGCTTCATTCTTAATGCTGTTTGTTGTAAGTTGCGACAAAGGCTTTGAAGATATAAATAAAGACCCGAATAACCCTACTGAAATAGAGTCCGGTTTACTTTTGGCAGATATGATTCGAAACTCTCAAAATACGCTTTATAGTACTTTTGTTGGAGGTGATTATGGTTCATGCTGGTCTCAACAATGGGGCAAAGTAAATTATAATGATGAAGAAAAATACAAACCAAGAGGTAGTATTATTTCAATGATATGGGATAACATGTATGAAGATGTAGCTTCTGATGCTAGTGTAATGTACAAACTTGCTGTAGTTGAAGAAAACAAAAATATGCAAGGAGTTGCTCTTGTGATGAAAGCATTTGCAATATTAGTTCTTACTGATATTTATGGTGATATTCCTTATACCGAGGCATTAAATACTGATGAAGGTATTTTAGCTCCTGCTTATGATGAACAATCAGTAGTTTATGATAGTGTTTTAGTATTATTAGACAGAGCAAATGATTTGTTTTCAGAGGATGGTGGTGTAATTAATGCTGGTTCTGACTTAATTTATCAAGGAGATTGGACTGCTTGGCAGAAATTTGCAAATAGTTTAAAATTCCGTGCTTTGATGAGAATGTCCGGACAGGTTGATGTTTCTACACAATTGCAAGACATTGTTGATAACAGAGCCGTTTTTACTTCTAATAGTGATGAAGCAAAACTTATTTTCCTTTCTTCTGATCCTAATGCAAATCCAATTTACGAATCTATCGTTTTTGGAACAAGAGAAGAGTATAAAGTTACAGACATTTTAGTTGCTACTCTTGCAGATAATGATGATCCTCGTTTAGAAGTTTATGTTCAACCAAACGCTGATGGTGAATACAGAGGAAAACCTGCTGGAATGAACAATTTACCTAACGAAGAGTATAACTATGAGAATGTTTCGGCAATTGGTGAATTATATTTATTACCTGAAGCTCCCGGATATATGATGTCTTATTCTGAATTACAATTTTTAATGGCAGAAGCTGTTGTTAAGGGATACATTACAGGTACAGCACAAGATTATTATGCAGAAGGAATAGCTGCATCTATGAGTGCTAATGGAGTAACTGATTATTCTATGATGTCTGGTTTGTTATTATCTGCTAATACAAATAATGCTTTAGAGCAAATTGGAGTTCAAAATTGGTTAGGTTTATATTGTCAAGGAATGGAAGCTTGGGCAGAACAAAGAAGAACCGGATATCCTGTTCTTACTCCTGCTATTGACGGTGCTGTTGATGAAATACCTTCTAGACTTATTTATCCGGCGTCTGAACAATCACTTAATGCAGCTAATTACCAAGAGGCAGTAAGTAGACAAGGTGCAGACTTATTAACAACTAAAATTTGGTGGAACAAATAAAAAAGAAAATTATGAAACTAAATAAAATAAGTTTTTTTGTAATCTCCCTTATATTAATTTTTGGAGCTTGCACAAAACCGGATAATCATATGCCAATTCAAGATACTGGTGTATTAATATCTGTTGATGAAAGTAGTGGTAAATTTTTAGGATTACCACAAGATGGAGGATTTGTACCTCTGGATGTTGCACTTGATTATATGGTGTATGTTCCTAATGGTATTGAAAACGACATAGCTAGTTATACTATTATTAAACGTTATGTGACTTATGAAGTAACTGATAGTGCTACTATTCCTGTATACTCAGATTGGGCAGACATTACTACAGTAACTGAGCTTCCTTATGAGTTTTCATATACAACTGAAGCTAATTTTTATGAAGGTTTAACTGTAACTTCTGCAGATTTACAAGTTGGAGATTATTTTGAATTTAGTGTTAGAGTTACAAAAACTGACGGTTCTGAATATTACCCTAATGCAGACGGAGTTATTAAAATTACTGTAAATTGTTTGTCTGATTTGGCTGGTGTATATGTATTAGATGGTTTATATACTCGTACAAGTAGCGGTATTACTAATCAACCATACCATAATGATGCTGAAGTTATTTATGAACTTGCTCCAGGTGAATATATGACATCTACAAGTGGTCATTGGGCACCTGGTGATTTAGCTCCAGGTAATGACGGATTTGTTTTCTTGGATGTTTGTGGAGTAATAACTATCGAGGAACAATATTTAGGAGATTATTGGGCAAATGTTCTTGCTGGTTCTGGTACTGTTGATGCAGCTACAGGTGATCTTCATTTTGAATACACTGTCTGTTTTGGTGGTGACTGTAGAGAATATGTTGCTGATTACGTAAAAACTGATGCTGGTGCTTTTGCAAAAAGCAAAGTTGAAGCAACTGAAAATATTGATCCAAACAATTTTAAATAAAGAAAAATAAAATAATATGAAAATAAATAAAATATTATCGGTATTTTTTATACTCTTGGTTGTTTTGGCTGGGTGTAAAAAAGATGATTATACCGGACATTCGCAGTTAGTACCTACTAATCCAACTATTACTGTTGATTTGGGTACTATTGCACCTATGATTGATGGTGTAGATCAGACTCATACTATTACTTTGAATATGGACGTTGCGCAAGTTGTTGATGTTGCTGTTCATGTATTAGTTTTAGAAGGTACAGCAACTGAAGGTGAAGATTTTTCTGTTCCTTCAGTTATAACTATCCCAGCAGGGAAAACAACAGCTTCATTTAATGTTACTGTTTTGGCAGATGAAATAAATGAAGAAACTGAAACTTTTAAAATTCAGATTGGTGATGAAAGAACAGCTAATGCTACTTTAACTCCTGTTGAAGCTAATTTTACTATTCAAAACTTTTCTGATGCTGATTTAAAAGTAGGATTAAGCTGGGAACCTGCATTTGATGTATATAGCCCTACTGGCGATATCTATGATGCTACTGATTTAGCTGATCTAATTCTTACTATTTATGATGTTGCCGGCGACTCAATCTATGATCAAGTTGATGGTGGATCATTTGAAGAAGTTGTATTATCTGATACTATGCCTGATGGAACTTACCAAGTAATGGTATCATTCTGGAGCGCAATGGATCCTGGAACTGATGTTGACTTAAATCTTTTTGTTGATTTCTACCAAATTGGTGTTTTCTCAGAAACAGATGAATTTCCAGCATTTTTCTCACTTTACACTTCACAAGTTTGTTCAGAAGCTTATGTAATGATTGAAATTGAAAAAGCAGGTTCAACTTGGACTTCTGTTGATTATGTTGATCCAAATGCTGAGTTTTTAGGCGCTTATGGAGGTACTGATGGTGCTGATCCTGATTACTTATATGATTCAGAAATAGTTACTTCGGTATGTGGAACTAGTTTATTGATTACCGGTATTAATTTTGGTTGGATGCAAGATTTCTGGGGTGAAGAGATTATAGCTTCTACTCCTGTTATTATTACCTTAAATGGTGATAATACTATCACAATAGACGACCAATATTATATCACAACTGAATATAGTGGAGCTCCTTACGATTATGACATTAGAGATGTTGTTGGTACTTGGGCTGATGGTGGCGTTTTACATATTGAATATGACATGTATAATACAACTGATGATTATAGTGTTGGTACTTGGTGTTTTGATAATGGTTATAGTGATTATACTTATTTTATTGCTGAAGTTACTTTGGGAGCCAAAGCTAGTAATAAAAACGTTGTTAGTCCTAAATCAGAGATTAGAAGATTAAAAAATAAATAGTATTTATAATAAAATTAAGAAAGGTTGTCAAATTTGACAACCTTTTTTTTTGATTAAAAATGTTAAATACAATTTGTAAAATGCAACTTTACTCAAAAAACTTTATCTAAATATTTAGTATTAGTATTTATAGTGAAAATACAATATTTTAGATAAAACAAAAATGTTAAATTTTTTGTTTTATTAGTTTAAATATCCTTAAATTTGTAGGAAATTTTGAGTTACTAAAAATATCTTATATTAATCAAAACTAATTATTTATGAAAAAATTAACTTTTTTACTTTTCTTAATTGGCTTTTTTAGTTTCAGTATGTTTTCACAAACTACTGTGATTGGAAAAGTCATGGATGAAAATGGAGAGGGAATTCCAGGTGCAATTGTAAAGGTGAAAAGTGTGAATGTAGCTACAATGACAGATTTTGGCGGTTCATACTCAATTACAGTTCCAGAAGGAGGAAAAACCCTTGTTTATTCCTTTACTGGAAGAGAAACTGTAGAGAAAGAAATATCAGGGACAGAGATGGATATTAATTTATTCTCTGCTGATAAACAGATTACAGAGGTTAAAATTATTGGTATGGGTATCAAAAGAGATGAAAAAAAGATTGGATATGCCGTATCGACAGTTGATGGTGATGATGTTGTAAAAAGCAGAACAAGTAGTGCAATGAATGCTTTACAAGGTAAGATACCCGGAGTTAATATCACTACTGCGTCAGGTGCTCCTGGTGCTTCAACAAGAGTAATTTTTAGAGGTTTTTCAACTTTATATGGTAGTAATCAACCGTTATATATAATTGATGGAATACCTGTAAATAATGGAGCTTCTGGGAGTATTTCTCTTAATGGAGGTACAGATTTTGGTAATCAAGCTAATGATGTTAATCCAAATGATATCGAAAGTATCTCATTCTTAAAAGGTTCTGCAGCAACTGCTATTTATGGAAATAGAGCGGCAAATGGTGTTGTAATTATTACAACAAAAAGTGGAGATGGAGCAATAAAAGGTATGGAAATTACTATAAATTCTTCTGCTCAATTTTCTACTCCTCTTAGATTGCCTCAATTCCAAAATTTATACGGACAAGGAATTTTTGGAAACTGGGATTTATTCGAGAATACTAGTTATGGACCAAAATATGACAATAAACTACATTACTGGGGGCATGTGGTTGATGGAGAACGTTTAATTAAACCATATAGTGCATTACCAAACAATGTTGCTGATTTCTTTGAAGTTGGAAAATTTTTCCAAAATTCGGTTTCAATTTCTGGAGGAAGTAAATCAACTAGTTATAGATTTTCCTTTTCTAATGTATTGAGTGATGGAATTATGCCATATAATCAAGATTGGTATAATAGAAATACAGCTTCATTTCACGGTGCTACAAAATTGTCAAATAAAATATCAAGTGAGGCATCGGTTACTTATGTAAATAAAAAGAACCGCTTTGTTCCAACGGGTCAGGGAGGACAATCAGTTTGGAATAATGTTTTGCAACAACCAAGAGATATTCCTATTATAGAGCTTGCCAATATTGAAGATAAATTTTTTAATAATGATAATTATTATAGCCCTTATACCACAAATCCTTATTGGCCTCTTTTAGAAAATGGAAACAATAATAACGAGGATCGTGTTTATGGAATGGTTTCTTTAACTTACGATGTTTCTCCAAATTTAAAAATCATGTGTAGACTTGGAGAGGACGTATCTAATAGACAACTTAAAGAGTGGCGTGCTTACAAAATAAATTCAATTGATGGTAGAAATTTTGATGTAGATAATGAGGAAGGTTTTGTGTCAACATACACACAAATGAGAAATCAGTTAAATTCGGATCTACTTGCTACTTATTCAAACAATTTTGGTCATTTTAGTTTAAATGCTCTTGTAGGACACAATCTAAATCAACAATTATATCAGAGTGTTTATCAAGGTGCTGTTGGTATCAGTGTTCCTAATTTCTATCATATTTCAAATACTTATGGAACTCCTTCTGTTTCAGAATATTCTTCTATTTATAGATTAGTTGGTGTATATGGAAACGTTGAACTTAGTTACATGTCTTGGTTAACCCTTGCCGTTAGTGCTCGTAATGACTGGTCTTCGACATTACCTCATGAAAATAATAGTTTCTTTTATCCTGGTGTAAGTTTAGGTTGGGTATTTACTGATGCCTTTAATAAATTTGAGGATTGGAAGAAAGTATTTAGTTATGGAAAAATTAGAGTTAGCTATGGCCAAACTGGAAATGATGCCGGCGTATATAGTGTGTATCCTTATCTATATCAGCCTGGTCGCTTCCCTTTGCCTAGTAATGTTAATGCATTTTCCGAAGGAAACAGTAAAGGTAATGACGATTTGAGACCGGAATTAACATCCGAGTTTGAAGTTGGTACTGATCTGCGTTTTATTAATGGAAAATATAGAATAGATTTTACTTATTATGATAAAACAATTAAAGATTTAATTTTTAATGTTGAAAAAGCTTCTTCAACTGGTTATACATACCAAACAACTAATTTAGGATCTATTAGAAATCATGGAGTAGAACTTTTGGTTAGTAGTAATTTTGTAGAAAGAGAAAACCTAAACATAACTTTTACTGTAAACTTTTCAATTAATCGTTCTGAGGTGGTTGAATTAGGTGCTGGCATGGAAAGTTATGATATATTTGGATTACTAGGAGGTACAGAACATTATTTCAGGGTTTATCCAAGATCTATCGACGCTACTACAGGAGAAACTATTAGTGGAAGCCCTATTGGGGTTTTTGAAATATCTGCACCAGAAATTTATACTGATGATAATGGAGAAGAACATGTTGTTGTTAATCCACAGGGTGTTCCTAAATTAGCTACTTCTGGTTATGATACTTGGGGTAAATCAGAGTACGATTTTATGTCAGGATTTATTTTAGATATGAGAATATTCAAAATAATAAATGTAAGTGCAACAGTTGATTGGAGACAAGGTGGTTGGATGCATTCTAGAACCGCTGGTATGGTATATTTTACAGGAACAACTCCTGCTACGCTATATAATGATAGACAACCATTTGTAGTTCCGAATTCTGTAATTCAAGTTGATACTGACGATGATGGAAATCCTGTATATGTTGAAAATACGGTTCCTGTTCTATATGATGTATTGGGCGGTTCCGCTAATTCTTATTGGGATTTAGGAGGCACTCTTCTTGGTGGACATGAATTAGTTTCTAAAACATTTGTGAAACTTAGAGATGTTTCTATTTCTGTTAATGTTCCAAATAAATGGTTACAAAAATCTCCGTTTGGTATGGTAAGCGTAGGATTTGTAGGTAATAATTTATTGTTATGGACTCCTGCTACAAATAATTTTATTGATCCTGAGTTAACAACATACGGTAACGATTTGTATGCTGAATTCGGAGAGTTTGGTGCTACTCCTTCTGTTAGAACTCTCGGGTTTAGTTTAACAGTTAAATTTTAATCATTAAATGAAAATTATTTCAAATTCTGTAAGTAATTATTTGTTTACACAGTATTTTATAAAATAATAAATATGAAAAAATTAATAATTTTAATATTTGTAACAGCTGTCATCTTTTCAGTTAGTTGCAAAAAGTTTTTAGATGTAAATCATGATCCTAATAATCTGGAACCAGAATATGTTTCTGTAGACTTGGTATTTCCAGCTGCTGTGGAAAATTCTGCCAGTATTATAGGTAGTTATGGATTGATGGTTGGTGAAATATGGTCGCAACACTGGACGTCTGATGCTAACGCTCCTCAGTACCAATCTGAGGATAGTTATCAGGTTACTGCTGGTGATTACAATTATGATATTGGTTTATGGTCCAGTTTATATGCAGGTGCATTGAAAGACTATGAATTTATCAGAGAAAAATGTTTAGTTGATAGCAATTGGACTTATTATCTTATGGCTACTACAATGCAGTGTTATACTTTTCAGTTGTTAGCTGATTTCTTTGATCAAATACCTGTTACAGAAGCTTTAAAAGGTGTAGATAATCCTATTTATAACTCTGGACAAGAGGTTTATGATATATTGAATGAAAGATTAAACTTTGCATTAGCTCAAAATCTTGACGCAGCTACTTGCTTAGTTCCTGGTAAAGATGATTTAGTTTTTCAGGGAGAAATGGGTAATTGGATTGCTTTTGCTAATACTCTAAAATTAAAAATGTTTTTGAGACAGGTTTATGTTTCTGGAAATCATGCTGTTGATAGTATTTCTGCTTTAGTTAATAGTGGCGTTGATTTTATTACAATTGATGCTACTTTTACTGATTTTGTTGATGAATCAGGTAGGGACAACTATATGTACGCAATGGAATTTAGAGGTGGAAATATGAATATGAGAGCTAGTAAAACATTGCTAGATTTCTTAGTTGAAAAAGGTGATAATAGATATGAATATATCTTCAAGCCGGCTAACAGTGCTGGCGATTATAACGGTATGTATCAAGGAGATTACAGAAACGAATATTCTTATGTAGGTGACGATAGCCCTGATTTATCAAGTCCAAGAATTATTTCTTCAATGCCTATGTATTTTATGTCGGCATCTGAAAGTTATTTCTTACAAGCAGAAGCTGCTTTGAGAATAGGCAGTGGAATGGATTCAATGTATTATACATTAGGTATTTTAGCTGATATTAACAGATTGGAAAGTACATTTATGCCGACAGATGCTAACCTAGATAATATTGATGTTGATACAATATTAAATTTTTATGCACAATATGATATTTCAGCTAGTTTTGAAAGTAAACTGGAGAAAATTATTGTTCAAAAATGGGTTGCTTTAGCTAATATAGGTGGTTTTGAAACATTTTTTGAGCATAATAGAACAGGATATCCAAGAGAAAGTTCTTTAAGTCCTTCGGAAAGTAATTTTGCTACTGACTATGTAAAAGGAAGCTGGATTGTTTCACTTACTGGGGTACTTTCTCCTCCTGTTCGATATCCAAAAAGACTTATTTATACTAGTAATGAGCAGAGTAAAAATATTAACACACCAGCAGTAGAACCACTTAATAGTCCTATTTGGTGGGATCAAAAGGAGTATCCTTATGTTTATGAATAGTAAAATTTTAAAAAATAAAAATATGAGTAAAATTACATATATAATATTAGTCTTTATATTAGTTGGTTTAAATAGTTGTAATTTGTTTTATGATATTGATACAACTAATGTTTCTGTTGTCTCAACAAAACCTGTTATTCAAGTATTAGGAGATGAAATACAAAGTATTAAAGTTGGGGGGACTTATCAAGAGGAAGGATGTATTGTTTCTGTGACAGCTGACTCTACAGATTATCCGTATGAATATATTGGTGCCCCTGATGTTAATACAGCTGGTTTTTATATTGTAACCTATACTGCTGTTAATGGTTTTGGTTGGAAATCAAGAGCATTTAGATCTATTTTAGTTCATGAAGGTAATAGTGGATATTCAGATGATATTGCTGGTAATTACGAGTCGGGTATAATCGAAGATTTAAAAAAACGTTCTTCAATATCAAAGTATGACGTTGACGGCTTTTGGTATATTTCTGATGGCTATGGGCAATTAGGTACGAAACTCCCCATTATTTTTGCTGATAAGGGAGATGGTATTAATTATGGCATTGTACCAAATGATATTCCTGATTTTGGATTGGTTACAGGAACCGCTGTTCGAAATAGTCTAATGAATAGTTTTACATTTAGTCTACGGATCGAAATGTTGGATGGTAGTGTCTTAAATCAAAGTTTTATTTGGAAATTGAAATTAAATTAAAAATAATATTATGAAATTATTTTATAAGCTTTTTGTAGCAACAATAGTTGTATTGACTTTTCAGTCTTGTGATTTTTATAGAGATTGGAATGAGTATGTCGACTATTCGGAAGCATATCCCATTTGTGGTGAGTATATGGTAAGAGATTTCGAAAGCAATGATGATTTGCTTGCAGACGATCCTTACAATGATTGGTATCATATTTATATTTATAATAAATCATATAACCCTACACACGATTCTATATGGATTGATAATAGAACCGGACATCCAGTAACAGGACCGACGTATAACTTTAAGTATAAAATAAAATGTAAAGCAGATACTATTGCTTTAAGTTTTGATACAGATATGGCTGGTGATATTATTGGATATAATGTTAATCCTTTAGATACATGTGTTCATGTGACTATTGCTAATAGCAAAATATGGGACGTTTCTGATGATATTTCCGACCCTACGCCGGATAGTATTTACTTTGAATTTACATATTATAATAAAGCTGGGACTAACCTAGGAACTTTCATTACAACCGGACATAGAAAAACTGGCTGGGAAGAAATTCAAAATGACGATAATATGTAATTAATTCTTAGACTATGATCTAAATTGTTCTAATTTTAGGTGCTTTTTAAATCTAAAACCAAGTAGATTATAGTTTATTATTTTTTTTAACAATAATTTTATTGTATTTAATTTGTAAATTTAAAATTTTAATTATGAAAAAAATTTTATTATCACTAATTGCATTGTTTTTTGCAATTTCAGTGTTTGGACAAGGTGATGTGATTGAAAAAAATTACATTTATACTAAAGCTACTCCTAAGGTAGCTCCAACAAAAGTAAAAGTAGAAAAGTTAGTTATGGGTAAAAATTATGATCTTATTGGACAGACTAATTATGACCTTCAAACTAATGCATCTTCTGCTCAACGTTTGGTTTGTTATCCAGATGGTAAAATGTCTGCTGTTTGGATTCAATATCAAGGATCTAGCGTTCTTACTGCTCCTGATAGAGGAACTGGTTATGCGCATTATGATGGTACAGAATGGGTTTTTGATGAAACTAGTGGAAATCAAAGATTAGAAGGTACTCAAAGAGCAGGTTGGGGTACTCTTATGACAAATGGTACTGAAGAAATGAATATCAGCCATATTTCATCTAGCAATGGTTTATTTTGTATGAGCCAAACTGTTGGTTCTGCCGGTTCATCTTGGTCTCGTTCTGATATTACCAGCGGTACAGAACCAATGTTGTGGCCTTGTACTGCATCATCAGGCGACAATTATTATGCAATTGCTGTTGATGATTATACTGCAAATTCTTCAGACATAGAAGGTTTACATTTTTATCGTTCTCCTGATGCTGGTGCAAATTGGTCTTATGAAGGTATTCTTCCTGAATTTTCAACTCATTTTGCACATGCCGGTGGGGACAATTATTCTATAGATGCCAGAGATGATATTGTTGCTATTGTTTATATGGGAGCATATAATGATGCTATCTTATGGAAGTCAACTGATAATGGTGATAATTGGGATATTACAGTTATTGGCGATATGCCTGATGATGGATATAATAATTTTGGAGCAATATATGATCATAATAGTAATTCGGTTGCTGATACTATTATTTCAACTGATGGTTCATGTGATGTTGTTATTGATTCAGATGGTTTAGTACATGTTGTTTTCTCTAAGGGAGGACATATTGACAATGAAAGTACTGGAGAAGGTGACGCAGGGTTTTATTTTTATTTATTATCAGATTGGGTTGTTTATTGGAATGAAAGTTACGGAGAAGCAACTTGGAATGAAAGTTTATTTGATGGTGACAGACTAGAAATGGCGTTTAATAATCTAGATACAATTGGATACAGTTTTGACTTAGATGGTAATGACACTATTTGGAATTTTGCTGCATTCGCTCCTAATGGAACTTCAATTTCATCATTAAGTAGTATTGCTTCAAGTGACGATGGTTATATATTTGTTGCTTTTCAAACTGTAATGGATGGAGACAATTATGTTAATCCTAATGCGACTCCTGAACCTGAATCATTTAGGGGAGTTTTTATTTTAACAAGAACTCCTGAGGGAGAATGGCTTGATCCATTTTTAGTGTCTGATAATTCAGGAGAGTGGGTTTTTCCAAATCTAGCTAAAAATATAGTTGATGGCAAGGTGAGATTAATTACTCAGTATGACAATGAGCCTGGAACTTATATGGACACAAGAAATGACCCAGAACCAGATCCTATTACTGATAATTATATTATTTACATTGAAATTCCAGTTACTACTTTAACAGGTGTTAAAGAAATTTCTGCAAACCAATTAAACATTAATGTTTATCCTAATCCTGCTACTGATTTTGTTACTGTTGAAAATGTAGAAGGTGCTACAATATCTGTATACAATACTTTAGGTTCTCTTGTTGAAACTATTGTTGCAGATGGTAATACAACTACTATTGATATGGCTAACTACGCAGCTGGAACTTATATTTTAAAAGTTGCTTCTGAAAGTGGAGTTGGCTCTGCTAAAATTGTTAAAATCAAATAATTTTTAACTTATTTATACTTTAAAAAGCTTATTCTATACTTAGGATAAGCTTTTTTTTATCTTTGCATAAATTTATTTTAAAGATGATTAATATTGATAGAAGTTTTCCTCCCAATTTTGAGGTTGTGAAAAATATAAAAATTCCTGAAATTGAAGTAGAAGTTCTCGAAAATGGAGTACCGGTTTATTTTGTGAAAACAAATAATACCGAAATTTCTGAAGTGATTTTTAATTTTGATGCAGGTATTTGGAATCAACCCAATTTACTTGTTGCCTCAATGACGCGTAGTTTAATTTCCGAAGGTACTACTTTTCATAGTTCCAAAGAAATTGCTGATATTTTTGATTTTTACGGGGCACATTTTAATACTTCTTCCGGAATGCATGCTTCTTCTGCAAAGTTGATGACTTTAAATAAATATTTACCGCAACTAATGGAGTTGGTTGCTGAAATTTTTAAACATGCTACTTTCCCTAAAAAAGAATTTAAAATTGCTAAGAAGAAAAATAAACAACAATTAATAATTGACC
Source organism: Bacteroidales bacterium (assembly GCA_016938685.1). Taxonomy (GTDB): domain Bacteria; phylum Bacteroidota; class Bacteroidia; order Bacteroidales; family JAFGUD01; genus JAFGUD01. The sequence goes on from JAFGUD010000262.1 coordinate 28,101, forward strand.
TTGAGGAAGAAGATGTAATAGCTAGAAATGAAATTGAAAAAGCTATGTTTGGCGAAAATTACCCTTATGGATGGTCTGCTACTCCTGACGATTACGATTTGTTGAATAGAGATGTTCTGTTAGATTTTTTTACAAAAAACTACGTTGCCGATAACCTTAAAATAATAGTTGCTTCTAATAAAAAACAACAAATAATTGAGCTTTTAAATAAATATTTTCTCGATTTTAGAAAAGGGATTATTGAACCTGATTTCTCTCATTATAAACAACAAATAGGAAATAAATATCAATTATTTGAGCGTGAAGATGCTTTGCAAAGTGCAGTTAGGGTAGGGTGGAAGATGTTTGAACGGAAAAATCCGGATAATTTAGACATGACTATCTTGGAAACACTGCTAGGAGGCTATTTTGGTTCTCGTCTAATGCAAAATATCAGACAAAAGAAAGGTTATACATATTCTATTTATACTGCTCTTATTTTATACAAATATGATGGGTCTCTTCAAATTGTTTCAGAAGTGAAAAAAGAAAATAAACATCATGTTGTTGAGGAAATAAAAAATGAAGTTCTAAGACTACAAAATGAGTTAGTTGGCGACGAAGAGTTGATAAATTTGCAAAATTATATGATGGGAACTTTGTTGCAAGGATTAGATGGAAATTTTACTTTTGCCCGAACTTTACATTCATTTTTAGTATATGACCTTGGCTTTGATTATATTCAAAGATATGCTAAAAGGGTGCAGGAAATGACCCCTGAGCGACTACAGGAATTAGCAAAAAAATATCTTAATTTAGATGAAATGTATACTGTAATAGTTGGATAATTATGGCTTTTAAAAGATTTTTATTTTTATTGGATGGATTTCTTCTAGGTATTGGTGGTTTTCATGTTTTTGCAAAAACTTTACAATGGACTGAAAATTTTAAAGAAACTCAAATTGTGTTTTTAGCTATTATTGGTCTTTTATTGGGTTTTGTTAAATTTAGATTTGTTTTTTTGAAATTTAATAGAAGAAATATCCTTCGTATTTTAAGTAAAAATAATATTAAAGTCTGGCAATGCTTCACAATAAGAGATTTTATTGTAATAATTCTTATGATTTTGCTTGGTATTAGTTTGAGAATGGTTTTCAAATTACCTTATATAGCTCTCATTCCTATTTATTTCGGAATTTCTGTTGGGCTTGGATTGTCATTTTTTCAATATTTATTTGCAGCTATACAACCTGCAAAGTATAGTAAAACGTAGTCAAATTATCTTTTTTATTTAATTTTTTTGTGTATTTTAGCAAAGCAATACTAAATGTTTTTTTGTGTATTGCTTTATGCTTTAAAATTTGATTTTAATTATAATTTATGGATAATTTTGTGAAAGTAACTTGTTTAAATAATCGTTTATCAAAGGATTATAAATTAGGTACTTCTTTGGCTGAAATAGCAAAGGATATGGGGGTAGAAACCAAATACCCAATCTTGGGAGCTCGTATTAATAATAAACTTTCGGAGTTGTCTTATTTGGTTTATAACCCAAAATTTATTGAATTTATTGATATTTCAAATATAGATGGTTATAGAATGTATCAACGTTCTTTATCTTTTGTTCTTATGAAAGCAACAAGGGATACTTTTCCTGATGCTCAACTTAAAATTGAACATTCTATTTCTAAAGGATTTTATTGTGTTCTGGAAAAAGAAACAAAATTATTGCCCGAAGATGTTTTGAAAATTGCTGAAAGAATGCGACAAATAGTTAAAAGTGACTTACCTTTTAAACGAAATCAAATTCCTACAGAAGATGCAATTGAAAAGTTTCGAGAATTTAATCTGCTCGAAAAAGTTAAACTTTTTGAAACTAGACCAACTTTGTTTACTTCGGTTTATAGCCTTGATAATCAGATAGATTATTTTCATGGTTTTCTTGTTCCCTCAACCGGATATTTGAAAATTTTTGATTTAATTCCTTATTATGATGGGATGTTATTGCGCTTTCCGTCACCAAATAATCCGGAAGAACTTGGAGAGGTTATCGAACAACAAAAACTTTTCGAAATTTTTCAGGAATTTAAAGATTGGAGCGAAATACTTGGAGTTTCTACAATTGGAAGCATAAACGAAGCTGTTCAAAATGGCAGAGCAAGTGAACTTATTAAAGTTTCAGAAGCACTGAATGAGAAAAAAGTTGCGCTTATTGCTGACGAAATTTGCGAAAGGAAAGATGTTAAACTTGTTCTTATTGCCGGTCCTTCGTCGTCAGGTAAAACTACTTTTTCTAAGCGATTAGCTATACAATTAAAGGTTCTTGGTATTAATTCATTGCCTGTTTCCATTGATAATTTTTTTGTAAATAGAGAAGATACTCCAAAAGACGAAAATGGTGAATATGATTATGAATCTTTATATGCGCTAGATTTAGATGTGTTTAACACAACAATGAATAATCTTATTGAAGGCAAACCAACAGTTATTCCGGGTTTTGATTTCCATTCCGGTCAAAGAGTATTTAAAAACACAGAGTCTGTTATTTTGCCTGAAAAATCAGTACTCATTGTAGAAGGAATTCATGGTTTAAATCCAAAATTATCTGAACATATTGATTCTAAATTAATATTTAAAGTATACGTTTCAGCTTTAACTCAACTTGGAATTGATTGGCATAATAGAATTCCATCAACTGATAATAGATTAATTCGTAGGTTAGTTCGAGATTTTCAGTACCGAGGTTATAGTCCTGTAGATACTCTTAAAAGATGGCCAAGTGTTAGAAGTGGCGAGGATAAAAATATTTTCCCTTTCCAGGAGGAAGCAAATGTTATGTTTAATTCAGCATTGCTGTACGAACTTGGAATTTTGAAAAAATATGCTGAACCTTTGCTTAAAAAAGTACCTGAAAATGTACCTGAGTTTTCTGAAGCTAAACGTTTACTGAAATTTTTGTCTTATTTTGTTGACATCGAAGAAGATGAAGAAATTCCTCCTACTTCAATTTTACGTGAATTTTTACATGGAAGTTCGTTTCATTATTAATCTGATTTATCTTTTATTCTTCAACTTTTAACTTTATAACCTTAAACTTATACAAAATGACAGTCTTAGAAATAAAAAATCTCACAAAACGATACGGTAATATTCTTGCTGTTGATGATTTAAGTTTAAGTATAGAATCCGGTTCTGTTTTTGGAATACTTGGTCCAAATGGAAGTGGTAAATCTACTACTTTATCTGTGGTTTTGGGAATCGTTAATGCAACATCAGGAACTTTCAGTTGGTTTGGAAAACCAGATGGTGAATTTGTAAATAGACGTATTGGAGCCATCATAGAACAACCTAATTTTTATCCGTATTTAACTGCTATTCAGAATCTTAGAATAGTTGCCGAGATTAGAGACATGAACGGTGATATTGATGAAGAAATGAGAAGGGTGCTTGAAATTGTCGATTTATTGGAACGTAAAGATCATAATTTTTCTACTTTTTCTTATGGAATGAAAACACGTCTTGCATTAGCTGCTTCATTGCTTGGAAATCCGGATATTTTAGTGCTTGATGAGCCAACAAATGGACTAGATCCCGAAGGTATTGCTTTTGTAAGAAATGTGATTCTGGACGAAGCAAAAAAAGGTAAGACTATCATTATTGCAAGTCATATTCTTGATGAAATAGAAAAAGTTTGTACTGATGTTTTAATCTTAAAAAATGGGAAGTTATTAGCTTGTGGTAAGGTTTCTGAGGTTTTGCAAAGTGATGCGAAAGTCTATATAAAATCGGATGATAATAAAAAATTACACGAAATATTAGTGCGAAATGAAATTATTGAAAGTGCTGATTTTGAAGAAGAAACTATGATTGTCAGGCTGAAAAAAGATGTAGATGTTCGCAAAATAAGTGAATTAGCAATGGACAATAGAATAGTTATTACAAATTTAGAACTCAAAAAGAAATCTTTGGAAGACGAGTTTTTAGAATTAGTAAAAAAATAGTTATTCTTCAAAATATTTATCTAAATCTCTGCGGTCTTTTTTAGTTGGTCTGCCGGGTTTGTCTCTTTGAATCTGTTTTGTTTGAAATTCGTAGTACATTTTCAATTTAAACAAATCTTCTTCTGTTGTAATTTCTTTAATGTATTCTTCTACAACTTTTGCGCCTACTCTTTTTTCTAAAAGCTGCTCAACTTTATAAACTCTGTATGTAACAGGCGTTTTAACAGAAATTTCATCGCCGACAACAACACTTCTTGATTGTTTTGCCACAGTTTTGTTGACTAAAACAGAACCTTTAATACATGCAGCAGTAGCATCAGGACGTTTTTTAAATAGCCTAACTGCCCATAAAAATTTATCCAATCTAACTTTCTCTATCATTTTATATTGTAAAAGTTCATTGTTCTTTCAATTCCGGTTGTAACAAATGAATTGATTGCATCAAAAATATGTTTTTTCCGGCTTTCTATTTCTTTTCTTTCGTCTGCTGACCATTCTCCTAATACATAATCTATTTGCTCTCCCGGTCCAAATTCTTTGCCGATACCGAATCTTAACCTATTGAAATTTGAGTGCCCCAAAATTTCGGAAATATTTTTCAGACCATTATGTCCTCCATCACTTCCTTTTGTTCTAATTCTGACTTTCCCCAAGGGAATATTAATATCATCAGTTAGAATTAAAACATTTTCTATTGGAATTTTTTCATTCTGCATCCAATATCTTAGAGCTTTTCCACTCAAATTCATATAGGTAGAAGGCTTTAAAAAAAAAACTTGTCTTCCTTTTATCTTTTTTTGTGCAATATCTCCGTATCGTTTGGTCTCAAAAATAATATTGGACGCTTCTACGTAGGCGTCCAATATTGTAAATCCGATATTGTGGCGGGTATTAGTGTACTCTGTTCCAATATTACCCAAACCAACTATCAAATATTTCATCTGTTTATTATTTTATTATTTAATATGTACAGATGGAACTCCCATGATAATCATTTCTATGTGAGTAATAAAAAGTATCATGGTTGTTTCATAAAATACTATTCTTCTGTTTTTTCTTCTGTTGTTTCGTCTTCTTCGTCAGATTCTGAATCAGCTTTACTCATTGCAGCACGAGTTAATTTAACCATAGCTACTACGTCACTTGCAGGCTCTAAGATTTCAATGTTTTCGTGTTTCATTTCTTTAATTTGCAAAGACTTACCAATAGTTAGGTTTGTTACATCTATTTCTAGTTGATCAGGAATGTTTTCCAAAGAAGCTTTTATATTGATATAATGTTTCATTTGGTATAGGTGTCCCCCAGCTTGTACTCCTTTTGCAAAACCAGTAAGAGTAACAGGTATAAACATTTTGACAGGTTTGTCTTCGCTAACTCTTAAAAAATCAACATGAAGGGTGTTATCTTTAACAGGGTGAAATTGAGCGTCTTTCTTGATGCAAGTATAAACTTCACCTTCTACATCTAAGTTAATAATATATACTTTGTTTGTGAAAATTACGTTTTTTAATTCTTTAACAGAAATAGCAAAAAGTACATTTTCTTTTTCGTTGCCGTATAAAACTCCGGGAACTAAGCCTTCTTTGCGAAGTATTTTGTTGTGTTTTTTGCCGGTTTCTACTCTTTTAGTTGCTTTTAAAGTAATTGTTTTCATTTTAATAGATTTTTGTGCTACTCAAATCTGAAACATCTGTTTTAGATTCCCATCACACGTTAAACAAAATTGCGTGCAAAAATAGTAACTTTTATTTTAATTGCAATCATTTTGCTGTTTTTTATTTGTCAAAAAAGAACGTAATATTACTAAAGTTTTTGCACCTTTGGGAAAACAAATTATTATTGATAATTTTGAACAAGATTTTTGCAGTTAATTGTGTAAATAATTTTATCTGAAATGAAAAAACAAAAATTTCCATTATATCTTCAAATACTATTGGCGCTTATTTTAGGCGTATTATTTGGAATTTTTTTACCTGAAAAAGTGGAATATGTAAGTTGGATGGGTGAGATTTTCATGCGTGCCTTGAAAATGATAATTATACCGCTCATTTTAACTTCTATTATTTCCGGTGTGGCAAATATTGGTGGAACAGACAATCTAGGGAGACTTGGACTTAGAACTATCGGATACTATATGCTTACTAGTCTTTTGGCTATTGTTACAGGATTGTTTTTTGTTAATATTTTTAAACCTGGTGTTGGTTTTGATCTGAAATCTACCGAACCTATTCAGGATATTGCAGTTTCTGATAATCCGTTTATGGATACACTGATGAATATTGTTCCAACTAATATTTTCCAGGCATTTAATGAAAGTAATATGCTTTCAATTATATTTTTTGCATTGCTTTTCGGTTTTTTTATTACTACTATCAGAAAAGATTACAGCAAACTTTTGGTGGATTTTTTTAACGCTTCGTTTGAAGCTATGATGAAGCTTACTCAGTTTATTATTAAATTTACTCCTTTTGGTATTTTTGGAATTATTGCAAAAGTTGTTTCAGAGCAGGATAATTTAGGCGAATTAGCCGGAAGATTAGGAATTTACATGTTAGTTGTACTTGCCGGATTGTTTTTTCATGCTTTTATTACTTTGCCTACACTTGTTCGTACTATTGGAAGGGTTAATCCTATCAAACATTTTAGATTAATGGTTTCTACGTTGTTAACTGCCTTTTCAACTTCATCTTCAGGTGCAACTCTTTCTTTAACAATGGATACTGTTAAAAACAAAGTTGGAGTTTCAAATAAAATTGCAAGTTTTACTTTGCCTCTTGGTGCTACAATAAATATGGATGGAACTGCGCTTTATGAGTTGGTTGTGGCAATGTTTATTGCTCAGGCTTATGGAATAGAATTAACAATAACTCAGCAATTTATTGCTGTTTTTACAGCATTGCTCGCTTCTATTGGTGCGGCAGGAATTCCAATGGCTGGACTTGTTATGATTTCTGTTATCCTCTCTACGTTAGGATTACCGTTGGAAGGCTTAGGGTTGGTTATTGCCGTTGATAGAATTTTAGATATGTTCAGAACCGCTGTAAATGTATGGAGCGACAGTTGTGCTGCTGTTATTATTGCTAAAAAAGAAGGAGAAACTCTTTTGATTGAAAATGAGAAAACATTGAACAAAGTTTAAAAATGTACTTGTTAGAACGTTCAGGTTGTGTTGATATCTAAATATTTCATTGATAATACGATTTTCAAACTCCAAGAATACTTCAAAAATATGAATTTTAAGTATCAATTACTTATTTTAGAGCTTTAACTTTTTTATATTATCCTGTTTGTCACTCCGACGAAAGGAGGAGTCTGAACGGAGATAGATTTTTACGAGTAAGAGACTCCTCTTTTTTCAGAGTAATACAAAGTTTGTTGTTGAAAAATAAGATAAACAAAAATCTGTCAAGTAATTAGTATCGTCACATTCTTTAAGTTGCTAACTATTCTCAGACCATATAATTACATTATTGTTCGCAAAAAAGCAATAGTGATTTAAGTTTAAATATTCAAAATTTAAGAAGGATGTGTTACAATTTAAAGCCTAAAATTAAAACATCATCAAGTTGTCTGAATTTTTTCAGAGGTGAGTTTCGCCAGTTTTCAAAAATGTTTTCATATAAAAAGCGTTGCTCTTGCATAGGTAGTTGGTGATTTTCCCAAAATAGCTCTCTCAGTTGTTTTGGACTGAATTTTCGTCCATCTGGGCCACCAAATTGATCTTGGTATCCGTCTGAAAACATATATATTCTATCACCTTTTTTGTATTCTATTTCTTTGTTTGAAAAGTCGGATTCTTTTTTTATAAAATGATAACCAACAGGCATTCTGTCAGCGGCGATTATAGAAAGTTCATTATCTCTGATTAGCAACATCGGATTATAAGCTCCGGCAAAATTAATTTTATTGTTTTCAAAGTCAATAATTGTTAAAGCCATGTCCATTCCTTCTTGTGGTCCATCTTCCATTCCGTGTCCAAGCGAAGTAACAACCATTTCGCGCATTCTGTTCAAAATATCGGCGGCTGTTAGTTTTTCCGGTTTGTTTCTATATTCTTGATTTACAATCTGATTTAGAAATGATATCCCCAGCATGCTCATAAATGCTCCCGGAACTCCATGTCCTGTGCAGTCTGCGGCTGTAATTACCAGTTTATTACCAATTTTTGATGCCCAAAAATAATCTCCCGAAACAATATCTCGAGGTTTGTATAAAATAAAATAATCTTCAAGGTTTTTTTCTAAGAAAGCAAACGGTGTAAGCAAGGCTCGTTGTATCCTCTGAGCATAGTTTATACTTGATGTAATTTCTTTGTTTTGTTTTTCTACAAATTCTTTTTGTCTTTCAATTTCGTCTCTTTGAGCTTCTATTTCTTCGTTGCTTTGGTTTAGTTGTGTGTTTTTTAAGCTAATTTGAGCGTTTTTATCTTCAAGTAGTTTGTTCGTCTTTTGTTTTTGTCTATAACTCCTGAATATCAAAAAAGCAACAATTATCATCATAATAAAACCAACCAAAAAGAATAACGAAACCAGCTTTTGTCTTTTAATTTGAGCGTCTTGAATAGCATCTTTCTTCTGTTGTTCCAGTTCTTGCATTTTTTGTTTTTTGTCAAATTCATATTGCATAGATAGCTGGGTCATTTCTTTTGTTTTGCTGTCGTTATATAGAGAATCTTTTAGTTTGCTGTGTTCGTGATAGAAGTCAAACGCTAATTTATATCTGCCTGTGTTGTAGTATAAATCTGCTAAATTTGCTAGAATTGTCTCGGTTACCTGTTCTGTGTGTAAGTTGTTAGATAATTCTAGAGCTTCTTTTAAATATTTCTCAGCATTTTTGTAATCATTAATTAAAAGATAGTAACTCCCCATTTTTGATAATGAATTAACAATGCCAAAAGAATTGTTATCTTCTATTCTTAGTTCCATACTTTTGTTAAGATAGAAATATGCACTGTCGTATTTTTCTTCATCTAAAAAACAAGAACCAATAGTTTCGTACGCAGTAGCTTCTAGTCTTATTATTCCAATTTCTGAACTGACATTTATACATTTTCTTGAATAAAAAACTGCACTATCTCTAAGAATTATGCTATTTAGAGTGTCTTTTTCTACTGATAGTTTTTTTGAAGAAAGAAAGTAGTAAACGCTACTTATATATAAATATGTTGATGCTATATTGTATTTGTCATCAACTTCAATAAATATTTCTAATGCTCTATTGAAATACACAAAAGAAGAATCTTCATTGTTTTGCATAGATGAAAATAAAAGACCTATTGCGCTGTATGTTTTTGCTTTGCCTAACGTGTCTCCAATTTCAACTCTAAGTTTTAGGCTTTCAAGATAAAGAGAGAGTGATGTTTCCCAGTTTCCTATTTGGCTATGTACGTTGCCTAAATTTCGATATGCAATTGCTTCGCCTTTTTTGTTTTTTGCTTTTTGGTAATTTTCAAGACTTTTTTCGTATAAATCTAATGCTTCTTGGTATGCTGCGTTGTAGTAATAATATGCCGCCAAATTCTTTTGTGCTGTTGCTACTCCTGTCCAGTATTCAAGTTTTGTGGCTAATTCTATACTTTTATCTGCACAAAAAACAGAGTTTGTTGAGTCAAAATAACTTATTTGCCAAATTAAATCGTTGTAAGCTATTACTTTATTAGTGTCGTTTGGTAGTTTGTTTATGCTGTCTACCATAAATTTTATTTCTTCGTCAGTTTGCGAAAAAACACTTGAAGAAAAAAGGCCAAGAAGTATTATTGTGAGGAAAAATATGTGTTTCAAAATCGTTATTTTTAGGTAAGCAAAATAATACTAAAAATTCTTTTTTTGCAAAAAAAATATAGTTGCTTGGTATTGTGAATTTTGTGTGTCAGATTGATATTGGTATTGTGAATTATTTTTAGGAAATTCAAGAAAAAAAGTGGTTACTTGGTTTGGTTATGAACTAATATTTTAGTTTTAAGCTCTGTTTAGTTGATGCTTGACTTCTTTTAATATTGTTATATTTGTGTTTGGCTGAAAATTTAAGTTTAAAATTTTTAGAATAATTGATTTTAATAGGGCCGCAAAAAATCAATATGTGCATTAAGTGTTTGATATTATGGGTTATAGGAATTGTGATAGAAGAAGAAAGAGTTGTGTGAAGTTTTTTGTCCATTGATTCTTTCGTCTTTTTAACAAAAAAAATTATATTTGTGCGAATTTATTTTTATTAACTTTAATTTTTATATTAAAATGGTTCTTTACGTTGGTAATATGTTTTTTGGTCTTACAGAAGACCAGTTAAAAGAAGTTTTTGAATCTTATGGACATGTAGATTCAGTTAAAATAGTAAGAGATCGAGAAACCGGCAGAAGTCGTGGATTTGGTTTTGTTGAAATGAGCAATGATGATGAAGCTCAACTTGCATTGAACGAACTAAATGGCAAAGAAGTTGGTGGCCGAAACATAATTGTTAACCATGCTACAAAGCAAGACTAATTGATTTTTTTGTTTATTGAGCAAAATAAACTTTGTGTCGGCTTTTTGTCGGGCAAAGTTTTTTTTTATTTTATTTATGAAAATTTTTGATTTTGAAATAGAAAAAATAATTAAGTCCAAACGAAAAACTATTTCGCTTGCTGTTTTGCCGAACGGAAAATTGGAGTTAAAAACTCCTAATAAAATTTCCGAAAAACAAATCGAAGAGATTATTTTAAGGCATCAAAGATGGATAGTAAAGCGTCAGCAAAATTTGTTGGAAAATATGTATACGCCTAAAACATTTTACGAGGGTGAAAAATTACTTCTTCTTGGAAATGAATATTCTTTGAAATTTGTAAAAGGTTTGAAATTGCCTGAAATCAGAGATAATTTTATTATTATAGATAATGAAAAGCATGATAATTTACATGATTTTTTTACTTTTTGGTATCGTGAATTTGCTTTCAAAATTTTTAAAGAGCGAATAGATGGATATTCAAAAATCATGAATTTACAATATGATTCGCTTAAAATTTCAAATGCTAAAACTCGTTGGGGTTCTTGTAGTAGTAAAAAAAATATTAATCTGTCATGGCGTTTAATTATGGCTCCAATGAAAATAGTGGATTACGTTATTATCCATGAGTTGGCACATTTAAAAGAACTTAATCATTCTCCAAAATTTTGGGCAGTTGTAGAAGGAGCAATGCCAGATTACAAAATTTACCGTAGTTGGCTTAAAAAAAATGGTCATACTCTTAGTTTTTAATTTCAGTTTTCCAGTCTTTCAGTCCTCAGTCTTTCAAGAATCAGGTTTTCATCATTCTATTATTTAATCATTCTATCATTCAATAATTCTATTATTCTTTATTTTTCCCTGTCTTCCGCTGTCACTTTTTATTTAATTTCTAATCTAATGTATGTTTATTGAAAAAAAACGATTTAATTTACAATTCAAAACTAATTTATAAGTGTATGAAAATCAAATTGTTAATTGTTTTTGTGTTGCTTGTTTCTGTTTTAAGGGCACAAAATGTTACCGTTAGTGGTTATATTGCTGATTCTGAATCCGGCGAAAGGTTAATTGGAGCTAATGTTTTTGATGCTAATAATACTAAGTACGGAACAGCCAGCAATAGTTATGGATTTTACAGTTTAACTGTACCTGCAGGAAAATATAAGTTAACTGCAACTTATTTTGGTTATGGAGGCTGGCAAGAGGAATTAAATATTACAAAGGATACTTTGATTAACATTGACATTTCAACAGATGTTAAAATTGAAGAAGTTATAATTCAGGCTCAACACAATCAAGTAGAAAGTTCTCAGATGGGACGAATTGACGTTCCAATGGCAACAATTAAGGTGCTTCCGGTAATTTTCGGTGAAGTTGATGTGCTTAAAGCTTTACAACTCTTACCTGGTGTTCAGGGCGGAACAGAAGGTACAAGTGGTTTGTATATTAGAGGAGGTAGTTCTGATCAGAATTTAATCTTGCTAGATGGTGTTCCGGTTTACAACGCAAATCACCTTTTTGGTTTCTTTTCTGTGTTTAACGCTGACGCAATTAGTAATGTTACTCTTTATAAAGGTGGTTTCCCTGCAAGATATGGAGGTAGACTATCTTCTGTGATTGACATTAATCTGAAAGAAGGAAACATGAAAGAATTTCACGGGGTAGTTTCTGTTGGAATTATAGCATCAAAATTTATGGTTGAAGGTCCCATAAAAAAAGATAAAACTTCGTTTATGGTTGCCGGAAGACGTACTTATATAGACGTTTTAGCAGCACCTTTTATCAAAACATATTCTTTGTTTGAAGAGGGCATGAATATGGGTGCAGGATATTATTTTTACGATTATAATGCAAAAATAAATCATATTCTTTCTGATAAAGACAGAATATTCTTTAGCTTGTATGGAGGAAAAGATAAGGCTTATGCTAATATTAAACAGGAATATGAATCAAATAAATCCGAATCGAACATGAAACTTGGTTGGGGAAATATTATTTCTGCTCTTAGATGGAATCACATGTATAATTCAAAATTATTTGGAAATACAACGCTTACATACAGCAGATTTAATTTCTTTACCGATATTTCAATGGCTGACGAATGGTATGATGAAGATAATACAAAACATGAATCTGAGTACGGAGTTGCTTATGACCAAGGAATTGATGATATATCTCTGAAAGTGGATTTTGATTACGCCTTAAATAATAACAATAAAATAAAATTCGGAGCAGAAGGGACTTATCATATTTTTACCCCTGGTATAACAAATTTATTTCTCAAAAACGATTATTTTGAGATTGATTCTACTATGAGTTATAATAGGATTTATACCAGAGAATTTGCTCTATACTTTGAAGACGATATTAGAATAGGAAATAAACTTAAGGTAAATTTAGGAACAAGATTTTCTGCTTTTCATGTTCGAGATACGTTATTTTATTCACCAGAGCCAAGGATTTCTGCACGTTTTATTATCATGGATGGTTGGTCAGTTAAGGCTTCGTTTGTGATGATGAAACAATATCTTCATTTTCTTACAAGTAATACTCTTGGGATGCCAACAGATATGTGGTATCCGGCAACCGATAAAATTATTCCCGAAAAATCATATCAATATGCAGTAGGAACATCAATTGCTGTAACTGATAAAGTTTCTTTGGTTATTGAAGGTTTTTACAAAGAAATGACTAATTTACTTGAATTGAAAGAAGGGAAATCTGCTTTTGGAGATTTTGGTTTTGGTGAGGATAAAGGTGATACATGGGAAGACAAAGTATTACAAGGAAATGGTTGGTCGTATGGAGCTGAATTTTTGCTTAAAAAAGATGTAGGAAAACTTACTGGTTGGATTGGTTATACTTATGCAAAAGCTGACAGATTATTTGCAGGAGATGGTAATACAACCGGAGCAGAACAAATTTCAAACGGAGAGGTATTTCCTTTTGCTTACGACAGACGACATAATTTGAGTATTGTTGCTAATTATAACTTTAATGATAATTGGGGGTTGTCCCTAACCTGGGTATATGGTTCCGGTAATCCTACAACTATATCTCAATTGCAATATATTCCTATCAATCAGGTTAATCCTGAATATGGTAGTTATTACGGAAGAATTAATTATTATGGAAGCCGAAATAATTATCGTTTGCCTTCGGTTCATCGTTTAGATGCAGGATTAAATTGGACAAAAGAAGTAAGAATTGGAACAAGAACATGGAGCTTGGGTGTTTATAATGCTTATAATCACATAAATCCGTTTTTCTATCAATTAGAAAGTAATTATGAGACCGGAGACAAATATTTAAGAGTTTATAGTATTTTCCCAATTATGCCTTCTTTGAGTTATAAAATTGAATTTTAGTAAGATATTAAATTTTAAATTATGAATAAATACATATTTTCAACAGTAATTTTGTTTCTAATTCTAGTTATAACAAGCTGTTACAGAGATATTACTCTTGATGTTGATGACTCGGAACAAAAAATTGTTTTGCAAGGTATCTTTTTTAGCGATAGTCTTATTATGATACATGTTTCCAAATCTGTTAATATTAATTATAATGATAATCAGGAAATGCCTGTTATTACTGACGCAAAGGTCTCTTTGTACAAAGATGGCGAATTTGTTGAGGTAATGTTACATAAGTCAAAAGGTTTGTATAAATCAACTGTTTTGGCAGAAGCTGGTCATAGTTACGAAGTTATTGTAGAAACGAATAATAAAGTTGTAAAAGGAACAGTTGATATGCCTGAAATCGCTCAAATTGATGGTATCAAGTATATCGGGAAAGATCAAAATCAATGGATGGATGTAATTGAACTTTCTTTTTCTGATCAACTAAATATAGATGATTATTATCTATTTGATGGTTATACTTATTATAAAAGTTATTATTATAATGATACAGGATGGTACGACAGTGTTGATGTGTACAAGGATGATTGGGTAACTATATATTTGCCGGAAGGAATGACAAATGGAACGATTAATTATTTATATTTTTACCCTTATGTTACAGATGGAATAGGTTTTACTGATAACCTTATAGGAAATGGCGAAGTTCATCAGCAACTTAATGTAAGTGCATACTCTTGGGATGAATTTTATCCTCAGGATTCATTTACCGTTTACTTCAATTTATTGCATGTTAACGAAGATGTCTACCGATTTTTTGTAAGTAATGATAATTATGAAAATAGTTTGTATAATCCTTTTGTTGAACCTGTAAATGTTTATTCTAACATAGAAGGTGGGATTGGAATTTTTGCTGCTTTTTCATTGTCTCTGGATTCTGTCAAACTGCCAATAACAGATTATTATTGGGAAGATAAGAAACATTAGATTTAGGCTTTTTTGAAAAATAAAAGAAAAAATCTAATCAAGAAGGTTGTTATTCCTTATTGATTAGATTTTTTTATTTAATATCTATTGGGTTGTATTGATTTAGGTGTTTTTTAGAAAGCGTTTGCCGTATTTGTGAATAATTCTCCTGAAAAGAAAGAAAATAATGTTAAGTAATTTTTCTGATTAACATCTACAATCAGTTTATCTTTATTAAATACGTATAAGTCAGTACAAATATTACCGTTTACATCATAAGATGAATATTCATAGAGTATTAAACCGCATCTGTAAGAAATTGCTTTCATAAATACTGTTTCTCCTGTGTATTCGTTGTTTACTATTTCCGGTAATCTTGTGTACACTTGGTCGTCTTTTTTATATTCTAAAACGTCTGCTTTTTCGTAAGTTGTTTTTTCTCCGTTTCTAATTCCGTTTAAGAAGCAAAATACTCCAAAATTTAGATTTTCATAAAAAACTGTGCCTTCTTTTGTTGTTACATACTCATTTGCTGTTTTTTGAGCAAATATTACTGATGTTGAAAAAACGATTGCTGCGATAATGATTAGTTGTTTCATGGTATAGCCCTCCTAAAATTTAAGTTAAAAAATTGATTATTTTAAACAGTTTAATGACGTTATTTAAGTGTGCACACAATTTAATAACACTAGTTGATATCATTTTTATAAATATGAATTAAAAATGAATTTCTATACTTATGACGGAGAGATACAATAAAGGTTACAAAAAAAATAAAAAAAAGTTGCTTGTATTTGTAAGTTGTTTGTTTTTAAGAGGTTAGTTGCTTGTGGTTTGAGAAAAAATATTTATTCTTCGATCAAATTCGAAGTTCTTATTAAATGTTTTTCAGTAATTTTAAAGCCAAAAATTAAAATATCATCGGTTTGTTTGTTTGTTGTTTGCCATTGATTTAATCTTTCTTCTAAAATTGTTTTCTGTTCTTCTAGCTGGTAATGACTAATTTCTACAAGTAATTCTTTAAATCTTTTTGTTGAAAATTTTTGTCGTTTGGAATTGCCTAGTTGAGAATGATAACCATCTGTGTAAAAATAAATTGTATCGTTTTTTTCTAATTCAACAAAATGATTCGTAAAAGGAGATTCTATTCTATATATGGCTATTGGCATATTATTTCCTTTTATTTCAATAAGTTTATTTTTCCGTAAAATTACTAATGGACTGTTTGCGCCTGCAAAATTTAGTGTATTATCTTCCAAATTATACGCTATAAAAGTAATATCCATTCCGTCAAGCTGATCATATTTTCCGCCGGTTTGTTGTAAAGTGGATTTTACATTATTTCTTAAGTCTTCAAGCACTTCGGCAGCGTTATTAATATCTGCTTTTCTAATAATTTCATTCAAAATTGAAATACCCAACATACTCATCATTGCTCCCGGAACCCCATGTCCTGTACAATCTCCTACTGCAAGTAAAATTTTATTTTTTATTTTTTTTGCAAAATAGAAATCCCCGCTTACAATATCTTTGGGTCTGAATAGTAAAAAATTATCAGGGAAAAGCTGATTAAGCATTTCATTTGTTGGCATCAAAGCGGTTTGGATTTTTTTAGCGTAATTTATACTCGCTGTAATTTTTTTATTTGCAAGTTTTGTTTCTAGCTCGCTTTGTTTTAGTTTATCTATGTCTGTAAAAACTCCAACAATTTGTTCAACTTTACCTTTTGCATTTCTAATTCCTTTGACAGATAGTTTTCCCCAAATTTTAGTTCCATCTTTTTTAATGTATTGATTTTCAGAAGAAATAATATTTACTTCACCAGCTATAAAACTTCGGAAGTCTAATTGTCTAATATCGTTCTTGTTTGCCAAAAAACTCAGGTAATGTAATTTTAACATTTCATCTGCTGTAAATCCTAGAATTTCGCACAATGAATTATTTACATAAGTAAAATACCCCCTCTTATCAAGCATTCCGATTCCTTCATTTGCTGTTTCCAGGATAGCAGAAAGTTCTTGTTCTTTGCTGTTTATTTTTTTGTAAATGTTTGCATTATCAAAAGCTATTGAAGCAAATAAAGCAATATTTTCAACCGATTTTAAATCGAAATCTGTAAATGCGTCTTTCTCTTTATTTTGAATGGTTAAAACACCTATTTTTTTCTCTTTTACTTTTAATGGAATGTATATAAGAGACTGATAATATTCGATGTTTGAATAAAAAACAAATTCAGGTAAATATTTGCTGTATTCAGTAGAATAATCTGAAATGAAAATATTTTCGCTGTTTTTAAAACAAATAACGGAAAGACTTTTATTTTCAGTTATTAAATCTGAACCTGTTCGTATTACTCCAACAGAGTCTATACCAATAAATTGCAGATTGTTGTTGTCTGAACTGTATAGACCTATTGCCAAATTATCAATTTGAATAAAACTGTTTATCTTCTGATTTATTACTGTTAAAATTGATTCTATTTGAAGATTTGCTGTAATATCAAGTCCTATTTCATTAAGTTGAGTAATTGTCTTCAGGTTACTTTCAAGGTTAATATTTTCTTTTTCTACTTGTAATATATGAGAAACAAGTGCTATTAGTTGAAAAATAATAAAAATTGCAACAGAATATGAACTAATATAAAAAGAAAAATTAATAAGTCCATTGGCTATTAAAACATCTAATAATGAAGAGATAAGTACAAAAATAAATCCAACTAAAATATATTTGGCCGAATGATGGTTTTTATAAATGGCTTTAATAATGAGAAAAAAAGCATAAAAAATACTTAAAACAAATACAATTTGAAATGGAACAAGCAATTTAGAGGAAAAATAACATGATGTTACTATTATAATTATAAAATACAATAAAATAAAAGAAATCAAAAAATAGTCGATTGTTTTTACACTTACTTTAGGATAAAGGAATTTTATGAAATAAAAAAAGGCAAACATTAGTCCTGTAAGACTTATATATTCAAGTTTTAGAGTTAAGACATAAGGCAAATTTTGAAAGAAATGTTCAAGAATTAAGGTATTCGTTAATGCTGTTCGGAGTAATATGAAAAAACTGAAAATAGCAAAAAATAAAGATGCGTAGTCATTTTTACGGAAAATAGATAAAATTAAGCTAAATACTGTAATAAGAAACAAAATTCCTATCAGAAAAATATCTGAAAAAAGCAAAGTCTCAAAATGTTTGTCTATTTGTTTTTCGTTGCCAATTTGAATTGGGTACCAAAGTCCTCCATCTCTGAAAACATAGTTGGAAACATGGAAAATAAGTTCGTTTACATTTGTGTCTAATTGTAAATGAATTATGTTATTTTCTCTTTTTGGGGAAAAATTTTTCGATGTTTCTGTTGGATTACCACATTTTAAAACTGATTTGTCATTTTGAAATAGTTCAAAAGCTGTTCCTTGATAAGGAATATAAAGCGAAATTTCTTTTAACGAAGTATTAGTTTTTAATTTTAAGCGATATGTTGCATAACCATAAGCCGGAAGATTTTTACCTTTTATTTTCAAATTGTTCCAAACATCTGGAATAGAAACTATTGTAACAAGTTTTGCTTCGGAATTATGAAAATCTGTATATGTGTAAAAATTATTCCAGTAAAATTCAAATTCTCCTGTAATTTCAACAATTCCGTCTTTTTCAATATTCCACGACGACAAATCTAAAACCCCTTTTTTGGCTGTTTTCTCATTTTCATGACTACAAGAAGCAAATACTGTTAGTAGTATAAGTAAAACTATGAAGTTTATTATTTGCTTACCATTCCAAACCATCTTTTTACGCTTAGTTAAAGCTTAATTTTAGTTTTAAAACAAATTTTATCTCTTTTCAAAGTTATCAAAAAATTGACTAGTGCCAAAGTTAGTTTATTTTGAAAATTTAGGATTCCCGTTTTGTCAGTAGCAAAAATGGTGCAAATCATTAATGATGTGAGCTTAAATGAATAAAATTTACTTCCAACTTCCGCCTTCCAACTCCCAACTCCAAGCTATAAAACTCACTCTAATTCTTTTGCTTTATTCCAAAAAACGTCCATTTCTTCAACAGTCATTTTTTTTAAGTCCATACCTTTTTTCATGGTATTGTCTTCAAGGTAACTAAATCTTTTAATGAATTTTCGGTTAGTTCTTTCCAGTGCATCTTCGGGGTGTACTCCGTGTAATCTGGCGGCATTAATTACAGCAAAAAGTAAATCGCCAAATTCTGCTTCAATTTTATCCTGATCATTTTTAGCAATTTCGTGTTTGAGTTCTTTTAGCTCTTCGTCAACTTTATCCCAAACTTGTTCTTTTTCGTCCCAATCAAATCCTACACCGCGAACTTTGTCCTGAATTCGATAAGCTTTTACACAAGCCGGCAAAGTTTTTGGAATTCCTGAAAGAACAGACTTGTTGCCATCTTTTTCGGTAAGTTTTAATTGTTCCCAGTTTTCTTCAACTTCTGTTGCGTTTTGAACTTCTACCTTGCCAAAAACATGTGGATGTCTGTAAACAAGTTTTTGGTTCAATGAATCTATTACGTCTTTGATAGTAAAGGCGTTAGCTTCCTGACCAAGTTTAGCGTAAAACACAATATGTAGTAAAATATCGCCAAGTTCTTTTTTTATGGCGTTCATATCTTTTTCGTAAATTGCTTCGGTAAGTTCGTAAACTTCTTCAGTTGTTAAGTTCCTTAAACTTTCAAAAGTTTGTTTTTTATCCCATGGACATTTAATTCGCAATTCGTCCATAATCTGCAATAATTCATCGAATGACTTCAAAGCTTCTTTCATAATTTGTTTTTTTTCGTGGAATGTTCTAATTTTGACATTTAATAGGCATATTTTTTGCAAAGATAATATTACCTTAAAAATAAAAAATTTCAAATATGTACAAAAAATATATTTTTGCTATTCTGACTGTAATTGTTGCTATTTTCGGATGTAAAGATGATGCGGAGGATAATTCAAATATTTCCAGCCAATTGGATACAAGTGATGTTTTCGAATCAATAAAAAAAGTTTATTATTCGCTTCCGTCTCCTATGGAAATTGCTTCGATTGCAAAGAAATACTCAGGTGTTTTTAGTGCAGAAGTTATGAATCCAACTTCTAATGTAATAGAATACACCACAACTGATGCACAGGCAATTAATCTGGGTGTTTATGCTGCTGATTTGGCTTTTGTAAGTCTGTACGACCAAAAACAATATTCTGCTGCTATTTTTAAATGTTTAATTGATTTAGCCGATGAAATTGATATTCTTGAAGGAATAAATGACACTTTAGTTCGGAAAGTTGAAGAAAATATTGAAAATCCTAATGAAATCAAAGATATTATTGCAGACGCATTTTTTAAATCTGATGCTTATCTAAAGGAAAGTGGTCGGGAAAAAATAGCAACTCTTATTATGGCTGGAGCTTGGGTAGAGAGTTTTTATCTTATGTCCGATATGGCTGTTAAGACCGATGATACTACACATATTTATCAATTGATTGTTGACCAACGTTTGGTTTTGGATAATGTTATTATGACTTTGAATATTCAAAATATTGATTCGGAAATTATCGACCCGTTAAAAGACATTAATGAAAATCTAAATAACTGTGTGACAATAGAAAAGACAGAAGTTTTAGACCCATATACAGATGAAATGAGAACTAAAACTATAGTTAAATACAACTATTCTTCAAAGAAAATTGAAGAAATCTACGGAAAAATTAGTATTATTAGAAAAAATTTTATCTCTTTGCACTAGAAGCTGATTAACTATGAGAAATAAAGCATTTTTACCCCTCATATTATTTTTATTTTTACCGTTTTTAATAAAAGCGCAATGTAAAGAATACATTAAATCTATTGCAGCTGATGTTTTAGATCCTTATGTGTTAGACGGTAATTTTTTTGCACCTGTTATTTATGAAGGTGAAGAAATTAGTCTTACCAGAACTTTTTTAGCTGGTCAAAAATATAAAATTGCTGTTGTGGGAATGGATTTCTTTGAAAAAGAAATTACTATTAAAGATCAAGACGGTTTTATTGTTTTTAAAAACTATAGAATTAAAAGAAAAGAATCCGATCAGTATTTTACTGATTACGAGGGTTATCAGGTCGATTGTATGTCCTCTACTTATTGGGAATTTCAACTGGAACAAAGTCAGAACCTGACTATTACTGTAAAATTAGATCAGAAAGCTAAAAGAAAAAAAGATAGACTTAGAGGTTGTTTGGGCATTGTTGTTGGGTTTTATGAATAATTTTATAAGTATAGTTTCTTCCTAAATTAGTGCATTATGTTGGTTTTTAAAGATGGTAAAATTGTACACGAGGTGCAAATTCGTGTTACTTATAAAGATACAGATAAAATGGGGTATTCTTATTATGGAAATTACCCCACTTATTTTGAAATTGCAAGAACAGAATTTCTTCGTGAGCTTGGTTTAAGTTATAAAAAACTTGAAGATGATGGATTTTTGCTTCCTATTGCTAATATGAGTATTAAGTATTTGAAGCCGGCAAAATATGATGACTTGCTGACGGTTAGAACTTCATACAAAAAATTACATTCAGTAAAAGTTGAGTTTGAGTACGAAATTTTTAATCAAAATGGAGAAATTCTGAATCAGGCTAGTACTTTGTTAGTTTTTGTAGATGTTAATTCCAGAAAACCTATCAGAGCTCCGGAATATTATATGAATGCTATGTCTAGATTTTTTGAACAAAATAAAAATTAACTGAAGTGAAAGGGGTAGTTGTTAAATTCTTCATTTTTATTGCTTTTAGCAGTTTGTTGTTTTCTTGTGGAGATGATATTCCAAATACAAATGTCAATAATAATACTCAGAATTTGATTGACAGTTTGCCAAACCACAGACCAATTGACCAATACGCAAAGTTTATTTCAGGCTTTTCTGCTGAAGATTTTTCCGACTTTCAGCAAAAAGATATTTACAAAAGTTATTCAAATTCTAACGAAACAAATTGGAATTATTTCTCTGTTAATCAGTTACTTGTTATCATGAACTGGGCTGAGAAAAATGCTGTTTCTTCTGCTGATGACACATCTACTGTTTTTTATCCTTTTGCCGGTCCTGATTTTACATTTGCTTATGCATTTTACCCTTATGCTAAAAATTATATTCTTATTGGTCTTGAAAATATTGGTGAAATTCCTGATTTGAAACAATATTCGGATCTTGAAATAGCAGAATTGTTAAATTCTATGACAGATGCTTTGGTAGAGTTTTATACGCAAGGTTATTTCAGCACGTTAAATATGAAATATAATTTCAGAAAAAATAATGTGAATGGAGTTGTTCATCCTTTGTTGTATTTTGTGTATCGTACTAATAATCAGATGATTGATTTTGAATATTTTGTTCTTGATGAATTTGGCCAACCCCAAAAAGTTGACAAATTAGAGTCTTTGGACAAAAGAATAAAAGGGTTGAAAATTTCAATGACAGGAAAATTTGGTAATAAAGATTTATATTACTTGCAAGTAGATTTGTCCGACGAAAATTTTGATGATTATCCGGAACTTATTGCTTTTGTTAGTAGTTTTGGAAATAAAAATACGTTTCTTAAATCTGCTTCATATTTGCTTCAAGATAATAAACTGTTAAAATTCAGAGATTTGTTAATTTCTCAGTCTTCAAAAATTATTCAAGATGACTCCGGTTTTGGATATAATTTTTTAAAATCCCATAATTTTGATGTAAAAGTATTTGGTAATTATTCCCGTACTTTGAATCTTTTTCAGGATTTTTGGCAACCGGATTTAAAAGCTGAATTTGACAATCAAAATGCAAAAAAATTACCTTTTCGTTTTGGTTACAATGTTCCTTTTGATGAAACAGCTATAATTTTTGCGCAATCTCAAACCTCAGAACAGCTTCAATATCCAATTTACAAAGTACAATTCAGAATGTCATGGGAAAAACTTCCGGTTGACAGCTTTCCGAATAATTTCAAAGAAATTGATTACTACTTTGACGAAGGTTATTACAAATACACGTTAGGTAGCTTTCAAACAGAAGATGAATGTCGAGAAATGCTTGATTTTGTCAGAAAAAATGGCTACCAAGATGCCTTTATAGTAGAATTTAAAAAAGAAAGCAGAAGAACTATTAATAATTGATAATTAATAATTGATAGTTAATAATTGATAGTTAATAATTGATAATTAATAGTTCAAGGTTCTTGTTTCTTAGCTTTTGACTCTTAGTTTTTCACTCTTATTTTTTAACTCTTATTTCTTATTTCTTAATTTTTATTTCTTAGTTCTTAATTTTTTAAAGTTCTCTCACAAGTGCGCCCCATTCTTTGTCTATTTTGAAATTATGTTTCAGGTAATAATTACCGAACAGAAAATGAGCTTTTATCATTTTAAAACCTTTGGCTTTCATTCTGTTGAAAAAATCTTCAAGCATATTAGAACCTATTCCGCGACTATGAAGAGCAGAAGTAACTGCCATTCCGTCGATTAAGGCAATATTATTTTCAAGCTCTTTGTAACACAAACCGGCAATTACTTGCTCGCGTTGATTTACAACCACAAAATGTTTGTCCATTTGAGAAATTTCTTTTGGATAGTTTTCTTTGAAAAATAATTTGTAAACTTCTCCAACTTCGCTGGCATCAATCGGTTCACGCATTGTGTATTCTGCTCCTTTTTTATCTGAAATTTTCGAATAAACAACAAGATGTTCGCTTTTCTTTTCACCAACTTTTTTGAAATCAATGAATTTTCTGTCTTTTAAATCAGGAAATACAAGTTTATTAAAAATAACTTTATCTTCTTCGGTTGTCAATTCTGCCTGCAAATCTGAGAGTTCTGTTAATTGAATTGCCAGAGTTTCAGGTTCTTCGTACATTTTGTTCAAAACATTATCAAACAAGTTTTTTACATTGTCATTAGAATTGTTGAAGTAAGTTTCACGATAAAATTTATACCTGACTATCTCTGTGTATTGATTTAGTTTATATAGTTCGAATAATTCATCAATAGTATGAATTTTTGCAAAAGTACTTGCTTTCGCATTTCTTTTGTTCCAGTCAAGATAACGGTCAACTGCATTAAATAAAGCTAGCGGTAAATAATGTTGATCTTTAGACACATTAATGTATTTAATTGCCTGATCTTTAAGCTCAATACAGCATTGAGTAGGGGACTCGCAACATTCAATTTCTTTGATAAATCCGGATAGAATGGAAATTGTTTCTGTTTTTCCAACTGCTTCTACAAGTGCATGAAACATCCAGGTGTTTTTCAAAAAACGTTTAAGGGCAGGGTAGTGGGCAACTGTTTTTTCATAAAAATTGACATTTATTGCTGAAATTATGTCTTTTATAGTTCCAACTTTTTTGTGAGCTGAAAGTGATAAAATTCTAACATTATCAGAAAAATCAATTTCAGGAACAACAACGTTTTCAGGTGCCACAAATCCCGGTAATACTTCCCGATACGAATTATTCCATGCTTTAAAAAATGCACTTATTGAACGAATAAATATTTTTCGCCAGAAATTTTTGTCTTCTATATAGCCTATTTGTTGAATCTCAGCCATAGAACGAATTTTATCCCATGCCGAAAGTTGACTTATATATCGGGTAGTGAAAATTTGTTCATCGGGCATTACATAACCAAATTGTGCAACCGAAGGACTATCAAATGGATAACCGGAAAGTGCAATGTGCATGTGAATTGTGTCAATTCGGCTTTCGTTTGGTAATTTTGGGTCAATAGAAATGTGTATATCAAAGTGCTTGCCACACAATGTGTTGATACTCATTCTAAAATGTTTAGATGAGCGGTAATTTTTCAATCTGGAAATTCTAATACAGCCGGGAGATAATGTTTTATAATCAAATTCAAAATCATCATAAGCCATAAAAACTGATAATTTTAGGAAATGATTTTTCTTTAATTTTGATTTTAAAGTGGTTTGAAATTTTTCTGAAATTCCTTCATCGAAAATAAAATAGTTATTCCAATTTTTCTCGCTAATGTTTTTTGTATTTTTGGAAACGTAATTTTCAAATTCATAGTGTAATTTTTTAAAAAATTCTTTCGCTTTTTCTGAAAGATAAGGTTCTTTTTTGAATAGTTTCCAACTTGCGAATTCTGCTCGTAAAGCTTTGTAATAGTGAGGATTAGTTTTTCCGAAATTTAAGAGCAATTCAAATATTTTTTCAAATTGATCTCTGGTTAAATCATTTGCCGGCCATTGTAAACCCAATCGATATGCGTGCATTCTTCGCCTAAAAGCTTGCAATTGTCTGAAATCAATATTCGATTGTGCTATTTTTTTAATAGAAGCTTCATTTAAAAATGTTTTGCCGGAATTAATAAACGAAGGTAAAATTTTTGAATAATCCGGATCGGGAGCCATTGAAATTAGAATTTGATAAGCAAAAACTCTTATTTTTTCTGATGGATGACAAGCTAAACTCTCTAATCTTCTTTTAATTATGTCAACTTTGTTTTTATCATAAGACGAAAACATGTTTTCTAATTGGTTTAGATTCTGAACAGAAGATTTTGTGTCTGAGTGAAGAATGATTGATAGTAAGTTATTTAAAAATATAAGTTCCGGGTCATTAATTCCTTTTACCTGATGAAAAGCGGATAATGTATAGAGTTTCCGTTTTTCCGGAATACAAATTTGAGAAGTGAAATTTTTGAGTGGCAAATCGTAGTTGGTTTTAACTGGCGCAAAACTAGTAAGTTGCGGATTGGCAATCCATAATTTTGGTTGATGAACAATTCTTCCAATGTCTATTTTTTTATCTGAAAC
Source organism: Bacteroidales bacterium (assembly GCA_016938685.1). Lineage (GTDB taxonomy): Bacteria > Bacteroidota > Bacteroidia > Bacteroidales > JAFGUD01 > JAFGUD01. Next base: position 53,684 of record JAFGUD010000262.1, read on the forward strand.
ACAATAAGATAAATCGCCAACAACAAAATAATTTTCACGCTGACATTTAGCAACTCTAAGTTTCATATTTGTGACATTGTTAACTAATTCTTTGTTAACTAACTCGATATCAGTTTCTAAAATTCCCCAATCTCTGATAAGCCATCTTGGAATAATAATTTTGTAATCTTCAACCTCAAAACTTATATGATCAGCTTTATAAAGCGTTTTTATCAGTTCTGAGAAGTTTTTTTCAATATTTTTTCTTTTGTATGAACCTTTTGCAGTTACTTCTTCTAAGTCTTCCGAAAAATCTCTGTCAATTACGGCAAAATTAATTACTCTTTCGTAAGGAGCTAAATCTGCATTTGCTGCAATTACAATCTGTCGGAAATATTCATGTTTATTTTTTTCGTCAGTTATAGCAGAAAAAACGGGATCTGTTTTGTCGGGAACAATCAATAAAACATTATATGGCAAACCATCACCTACAAGAAATGTTCTTTTTATTCCCGGAACGCCGTCAAATTTTGATTCGGCACTACGTGGAGAAACCGTTTGTCCTTTATTGTTTTTGTAAATGTCTTTTAATCTGTCGATTATCTCATGATGTCCATCTTCTGAAATGGTAAAAATATCGCCTGTCGAAAGCCAATACTCTTCGTCTTCAGGATAAGGAATAATATCATTGGGTCCTGAGTCTTCAAGATATTTTGCAAGATAATGGCTACAAATTTCAAGTTCTTGGTTATCGTTTAATCTAGTACACATTCCGGGCAAAGGCACGCCAACTGAGCCTTCCTGATAATTAAAAGAATCGGTCATTGTTATTCCGCCAGTTGCTTCTGTCATTCCAAATCCGCTGTTTAGTGAAATGCCGAATTTGTGGAAGAATTTGAACACTTTTGGGTCAAGATAGCCGGCTGCTGACAAGCCCCAGTGAAGTCTTGTTCCAACAACGCTTTTTATTATTTTTAAAACGTGTTCATCAGATTCGGTTCCGTTTAGACTGTTTGTTACGGTTTCGTAAAATTGTAACCATCTGACAGGTACGCTAATAAATCCGGTTGGGTTAACTTCGGGGAAAATTTTAGATAAAGAAGAAATTGAGGGAGTATCAGACATAACATAAGTGCCGCCCCAGAAAATAGTTCCGGTTAATTCTAAAAATCTTCCAAATGTGTGAAAAAGAGGTAGATAGCATACAAAAACTTCGTCTTTGCCCACTTGAGGTAATGCAGCAGCTCTACAAAATCTTTTGCTAACTATATTGTAAATTGAAAATGAAACTCCTTTTGGCAAACCTGTACTTCCTGATGTGAACATTGTGGTTGCAACTTGGTTTAAAGGTTTTATTTCTCTTTGAGATAATATTTTATCAGATTCTGGTTTAGTAATTTTTTTACATTCTTTGCCTAAAAAATAATCTACTTCCTCAAAACCTGAAAGCTTTTCATCTGTTGCAATTATTTCAATTTCTTTACCGGATTTTTTCATAGCTTCTATTGCAAGTTTTAACCTGTCATGATTATCAGTTATTACAAAATCAAAGTCAATTAAATTGAATATATATGCTAAATTTTCGGCGTTAAAATGAACATTAAGCGGAGTGTCAAAAATATCAAACATTAAACATGCAAGGTCAACAGAAGCTGCTTCAATACTGTTGTCCATAAAAATAAGCACTTTTGGGTTATTTGGCTTAATTTTATAAATAAAAGACGCTATTTCTCGCGCATGAGCATAAACTTGTTCATAAGTCCATTTACGGTAATTATTGTTTGTCTTTTCAAGGAACAAAGTTTTTTGAGGATGTTCAATTAGTCTTTGTTCGTATAAATTATGGAAATTAAATTCTATTTTTCTTATAACATCAAGAACTATTTTCACCCAATTATTTCTGTTTTCGTCAGTTTCAAGTGCTGTTAAAAATTCACTTCTGCGACTATAATTTAGAAAATCGTAGAGTAATTTTTTATCAGATTTATTCTCATTCAATAATTTTTCAGCATCAGCTAATATTTGCAGAGTATTTGTATTGTCGAAAATATTTTTTTCGAATAATTCTTTTATGTTTTCTATTGTCATATTTTACAGTTTAGTAAATAATGAATGCTTTTCGATGTTTTATAATGTAATATTTATAATATCAACTGTCCGGATTCTTTTTTTTATTACAAACAAAAATAACTCAATTTTTACATAATTCAAAAAATGAAAATGAGTGTTTGATTTAATGAATTGTTGTATAAATTATCAGATTATTAGCAGATGACTGGGCTAATTTATTTATTTACAAGGTATTAAATGTGATTTTTTTCTTTGTATTGAGGAACGTTTTTTGGCTTTTTAATCGAAAATTTATGATTTGACAGTATTTTGATTGAATTTGTTCTTGATTTCAGCCAGAATTTTGTCAATATATTCTAGACCCCAATTCCAGCGTTCGTATCGTATTCTTGCTTTTTCCAGGTAAAATTGAGCTTCTTTATACTTTTGAAATTTATATTTTACGATTCCGGTATGATAACTTGCAATTGTTGTCATCAAATGATCGCATTCGTCGTCGAAAAACATGTACGATTTTGTTAGTATTTCTTCTGCTTTATCTAGAAATAAACCGCTACTGTGATTTAGAGCTGCAATACCGATATTTAAAAAAGTAAATTCGTCATCAATGTTATCCTCGTGAATTTCGGCTAATTGGTAAATTTCATAGGCTTTGTCGTAATCACCACTTTGGATATATTTTTCAATCAAATCGTCTTCTTCCTTTGTAAATTCCCTGTCGGTGTGTGGAACATCTTTTTTTGAAAAATATTTTTCTGCATTTTTATAGTCGTAATGAAGAGTATAACACATTGCAGTTCTCAATTTTAATTTTGGCAACAAATCGGATTTTTCGCTTTCAAAATAGTCGGTTATTTCGGCTAGTTTGTGAATTATTTTTGATGCTTCCCATCTTGATTGGCTATATGTAGCATGCCAAATATTGTAGTAGGCTTCGTATTTAATTATTTCGGTATCGTGATTTTTTTGGTCTGTTTTTGAAATAAATGCCAAGGCATTTTCAGCATGTGCAAGTGTTTCGTTATCAGCCCAAAGTTTTGCGCTTTCTTCGGCCATACGAATTTCTTCTTTTGCCGCAATTATAAGGTTATTGTAAGTTTCTTCGGGGTTTGTTTTATCAATATCAATATTTATTAGTCTGGTTTTTCCGTCGATTAAACCTTGTGCAATTTGCATGTGAGTATTGAATTTTTTATAAATCTCAGAATTGTCTTGCAGTTTTTCTTTCCAGATTGATTTAATTGTTGCTGCAATATGTTTGTGTAATCTGCGCCGTTTTGTGTTGTCGATATTATCATATACATAATGAAAAACCAGTTTTTGCGAAAAGCTGTAAATGTCTAGCATTAAATCATCAAAAAACAAACCTTCTTCTTCTGTCAAAAGTCCGTGATTTTTGTTCAGGTTTTCCAGATAATCTAACAATTCAAATTCATCGATTTTTAAAATTGATTCAATTTCCTGTATAACAAAACTTTTTCCGCTGATTGATGCATAAGATAAAATCTTTTGTAATTGTTCATCAAGTCGTTCAATTTTTTCCTGAATGACAGCATTTACAGATATTGGCAGATTTGAAATGTCAGTATGATTGAGTTCAAAAACATCATTTTTAATCACAATGTTTTTGTTTTGAATAAGTGTTTCGGAAATTCCGTTTAAAAACAAAGGATTGCCGTTTGTTATTTCGTAGATTTGTTCGAAAAAAGTTGACTTGAAATTGTTTTTATGGAAAATTGTATTTAAAAATAAAGTTGTTTCATCTTTTGATAAATCATTGACAGCTATTTCTGTAAGCCAATTGTGTGTATTGTCAATATGACTTTCTGATTTTGTATAATTGCGTAGTTCGTTGAGTTTGTCGGCAAAAGGATGCCTTATATTTACTATTTCGCCCAATTCATTAGTTTTTTGTCGTCCAATTTTAATTTCATCGGGTCTATAACTTGCAATTAGCAATATTTTGAAAGGATTTTTACGTATTTGTTTGCTTAGATGAAAAATAAAATTTAGAGTAGCGCTGTCTGCCCATTGAATATCGTCAAAAAAAACGATAACAGTTTTGTTCTGGGCAACACGTCTTAATTCGTTTTCAAATATTTCGTAAACTTGTTCTAATCCTTCTATTTTTGAAATAGGTTGATCTTTGAATGTTTTTTTATATGACTGAATAGTTTCAATTCCCACTGAAGCATAACCGCCAACAATAGGTATCAGACTAATCCATTTTGTACCGGATTCGGAGAAAAAACTTTTGAGTTTTTGGCGTCTCTCTTCTCTGTTTGTTTTTTTGTCTTTTTGTGAAGAGTCAACATTTAGTTGAATGATTATATCTTTAATAGGAGCGTAAGGATTTAGGTTTTCTTTGTCGTTACATTCTGTGAATGCTGCAATATTTACCTCATTATCAGTGGATTGCAAAAAATTATGCACAAGAGCTGTTTTCCCGTTACCTGAATTTCCGCTTATTAAAACAAGGTTGCCGGAGTTGTTATTTGCAGTATCAAGACATTTTCTAAGTATGTCGAGTTCCTTTTGTCTTCCAATAAATTTTGTCATACTTTATCGATAATTTTTTCTTGTTCTCTTTTTATATATTCCAAAAGTTTTGTTGGTTCTTTATCTGTTATTTTTCGAACTGTGTCAGAAAAATTATTTTCATTTTTCCCAAATCTAGGTAAATAATGCAACATAATCATAACAAATATCATCATTGGTTTTATTCCGTATTTTTTCTTTTGAATGAAGAATTTTAAGAGATTTGGGCTTTCATATTTTATCTTGAAACCTAATGTTCTTGTCAATAAATCAGCTACATAGTTAAAATCTTCAAACTCACTTCCTGTTATTTCATAGGCATTGTTTTTATAATTTTCAAAGTCTTGGATTATTTTAGCTCCAACTAATTCTATATCTTTAGTATCTACCCAGTTAAATTTTAATTTTCCGGAAGGTATAAATATTTTCTTTTCTTCTTTTATTTCTTTTAATAAAGTAGTGGTTAGATTTTGCATAAAATAGCTTGGGCGAAGAAAAACATAATCAAATTTATAATTTAATATTGCTTTTTCTATTTTATAATGAGGAATATTTTTTTGATTTTCTACACCTTGAATCGACAAAAATATTATTTTAGATACTTGTTTTTTTTGCATCATGTCAAACAAAGTTAAAAAGTATTTATTCACATTAGCTATGTTTGGTGGACGTAGAACAAAAATAATATCAATATTTTCTAAAGCTTTTTCAAAAGTATTTTTGTTTTCAAAATCAAAATTTCTGTATGATAATTCGTTGTATTTTGATAATATTTTTTTAGATTTTTCAATATTTCTTACTCCTGCTATTATTTCATGGTTGTTTTTTATAGAAAATAAGCTATCAATAGTATCTATTCCAACGTTACCTGTAGCTCCTGTTATTAGTATTTTCATGTGTTGTAGAATAATATTGATTTTTATTTTGTATAACTTTGAATCCTTTGAAATGTCTTATTTTTATATTATTTTAAAAAGCCATGCTAAAACAATGTTCAGCATGACTTTCTTTTTTTTAAAATATTTTACTCAACTTTTTTGCCTTCTTTGTCAATATAAAACCAGGTTTCGCTGTTCCAGATAGTGTATTCGTCCATTTGTTCATTTGTGCAGTCAAATGTTACTTCTGCAACGCCGTCTTCAAAAGGATAAGCACACATAAATTGTGGCTCTATAACTATTTCTCCTGTCGCCGCGCTTGCAAAACCGATTTTGCCGTCTTTTACAATTCTGAAAAGTCCTTCTGAAACAAAATCAGGTCCATTCTCAATCCAAAAAACATCGTACAAAACATTTTCATCACGGTCAATTGCATAACAATGGGCATCTTCGTCCATAACTATTGCATAAGTTTCAAATTTATCGGTGTAGCAATAAAAATATTTTCCGGTAGGAATTACAACTTTTCCGTCAGGTGTAGCATAACCACAAGGATTACTTATATAATCTTCATCTCCGTCAAAAATTTTAACTAGATACTCGACTTTTTTTTCTTTATCTTTTTCTTTGGTTTGACTGTTTCCGCAAGAAACCAAAAAGGAAAAAACAATTGCAATTAAAAATGTTAGTTTAAATTTCATGTTTTAAATTTTGAGTTAAGATACAAAGATATAAAAAAACGCCATTTTTAAAATGGCGTTTTTGCAATTGTTAAGGATTTCTTAAATTTTAATTATTTGTTTAATTATTGAATTATTATTTATTTCAATTTTTATTAAATAAATGCCTGAATTTAAAGAACTTATGTCTATTTGCGAATTGTTCTGGACGTTTTGTTCAATTAAAACTTTGCCATCTAAACTTAATATCAAAATTTTTGAATTTTCTTGAACGTTTTGTAACGTAACAAAATCTTTTGCCGGATTTGGGTAAATTACAACATTAGAATTTGTTTCATCAATTTCTAAATGATTTAAAACAACATTAACAGTTTGATTATCACTAGCAACAATAACGTCATTTGTGTATGTTTCATAATCCGAGAGAGTTACAGTAAATGAATATGTGTCGTTTGTAAGATTAATAAGCGCGTTGCCTGCAGCATTTGTTGTTAAATCAACACTATTTATTGAAATGTTTGCTTCTTCAAGTGGGTCTGTTCCATCGGTAACATTAAAAGTAATTAGATATTCGTTAGCCCAAACATCATTAAGAGTTAATGTTTCATTCGTTAAAATAAACGAGCGATTATCGCCACCGGACCATTCGCCACCTTCCCAGCCTGAATTCATAAAATATTTGTATTCGTAGCTGTCTTCATAAAGATTTAAAGCAAGTGAATAAATTCCGTCAGTATCTTCGTCAGTTAAAACAAGAGTTGAATCAAGTCCTGGCTCTACCCAAGTTTTAAAAGATCCACTAATATAAACAGTGTCATTCATTGGATCAAAATCACCAACAGCTATTTGATTATTCAAATCTACGTTAAAAATTGTAGCGTATTTTTTGAAATCAACGGAGAAATTATCAACATCAAAAAAGAAATCACCGGCAGCCCAAGTAGCAAGAATTTTAATCATAATATCTTCATTTTCGTATTCAGCCAGGTCAATACTGATTTTTGCAAAATCCAAAGAAGTAATATGATTAGATGAATTTATTGTGTAAATAGGTTCTTCCCATGTATTTCCTCCATCAATAGAAATAATAATTTCAATTTTATCGTCGCCTAATACGGTTGGAGTTGTTGGATATGAAGTGTAATCAACAATTCTGTAATCAAAAGTAAGTTCTGTTGCTGTTGTGATTCCGGTTAAAGGCATTGTTATAATGTTGCCTGTAGGTGTACTTGACCAAAGATCAATACATAATCCGGTAGATTCATCAACTCCATGTTCATCAACTGTTAGGAAGCTGTTTCCTTGCCAATCATCAGGAAGAGAGAAAGATAAGCCTTCAAAATCTTCAAAATAAGGAATAGTAACAGTTGGGTCAACAATAGTTGTGAAACTCCATTCAGGGCATAAACTTATATCAAGTTCTCCGGTTGCATTTGAAGGTTGAATTTTCCAGAAATAAGTTGTTTCATAGTCAAAAAGGTCAACAGGAGTGTATGCTGATGTTACAATATCACCATTAACAATATTATAATTTCCGGTTTCGGATCCTAAGTATAATTTGTATGAAGTAGGTATTCCGCCTGTACTTCCGGCTTGCCATTCTAAATTTGCATCAAGTTCAATATCAGTCGCCATATCAGCAGGAGAAACAACTTCTGCAGCTCCGGGAGCTTCTACAAAAATAACAGGTCCCATAATATTATCAACGTAAATATTTTTATAAGATAAGCCGCTACCAGAAAAAGCCAAATAATAATTATCAGCAGTAACTGTGCTTAAATCAACCGAATATAGTGTCCAGTCATAAGGAAGAGTTGCAATTTCAGAACCAGTAACATCATTCCAGGTTATTTTATCGGTAGAATACTGGATTTTTAACGAAGGTTCGTCAGAAAAAGCGGAAGTTTTAGCAAAGAAAGTTAAATTTTCAGTTCCTGTTAGTGACACTTTAGGAGTAATAAGTCGCAAATCGGTATAAGTTGTTCCGGGTCCTGATAAATAAGCAGAATAGGAATCATCAGCTCCGGTAAAAGTAGCTTTGTACCAGTTTCCTTCCATAGACCAACCTTCGGGTAAAAAATTACCGTCAAAAGTTTCAATAAGCGAGCCTGCTGGGAATGCAACACCAGAAAGAGCTATTTCGTGAGTTTCTTTTGTAATATCATCAATTATTTGCAGAGTTGCAGATTTTGAACCGCCTGTTTGAGGGTCAAAAGTTACATTAATAGTATATTCATCGCCCTGATTTAGAGCAATATCTGCAGGTATATCTGCTAAAATAAAATCAGCAGCATCGGTTCCGGTAATCGTAACTTGTGAACTTAAAATATTTATTGTCCCAATACCTGCATTGCTAATAACAAAATCTTGGTTTGGAGCAGGATCTCCAATTATTAAAGAACCAAAATCAAAATTACTAAAATCAATTGTAAATACAGGAATAGTTGGTGTGTAAAATACTTGAACATTGTCAACAAAAATATCATTGTCGGCGTTTGAAGTGGTTGATTCACAGTAAAATCCTATTTTAATATTGCCCGAATAACCTGTGAGTGGAATAGAAATGTGATCTCCTGTACTAGAAATAACTTCAGTCGATGTCCACAGTTGTAAAATATTATCTGATGACCAGGTTGCTCCGTTATCGGTTGAAATAACAACAGCAAATTTATCGTCAACGCCTAATGATGTGGAATTTGTTCCATTCCAGTTAGTTAACGCCAAATCAAAATCCAAAGTGTAGGTTTCAGAGGCACTTAGATTTAAAGAAGGAGTAAACATCCAATCGTTGACAGATATTCCGTAAATGTTAACTTTTGCGGATTTTCCGTTAGCTACAATGTTTGCGAAATCATCAAGAATCCAAGAGCTGGAAGTTCCTGTAATTGTAGAACTAACATTTAAAATACCTTTGGCAGCAGTCCAGTTAGTTGGAGGATAAGTGTTAAAAGTTTCATCAACAAGATAAGATTGCGCAAAAGTTGTTTGCATAATTAGTGCAAATAGTGCAAAAAAAAGTAATTTTTTTCTCATGAATATTAGTTTTTTTGTTTAAAATAATAAGTGAATTTTTATTGTACAAAATTCCAATATTTTAAGTTTTAAAACTATCGTGTAAACAATGAAAAAAAAAAATCATGGAATACCATGATGTTGAAATTTATTCAATAAAGCCTAATTGCATTGATTTTCGGATAAGACCTGCAAGGTTTTTTACTTCAAATTTCTTGAAAAGATTGCTACGATATGTTTCTATGGTTGGAACGCTTATAAACAATATTTCCGAAATTTCTTTGCTGGTTTTTTCATCCGCTAAAAGCTCTAAAACCTGCTGTTCTCTTTTTGAAAGTTTTATCAACTTATTATCAGAGGGAATATTTATTAAGTCGTTGAAAATTAGTTCTTTGATTTGGTTTGAATAATATTTTTCATTGTTTAAAACACATTCTAAGGCAAGTATTATTTCATCTGTTTGTTGTCCTTTTAGAATTATTGCGTTTACATCAATTTTTACGAGAGGCTTGATTATCTGAATGTCTTCAAACTGAGAAAGAATTACAATTTTTATGTTAGGATATTTTTTTTTGCAAATTTTTGAAAATTCTAATCCGTTCATTTCTGGCATTGAAATATCAGTTATTACAATTTCAATATTTTTGGACATGAGAATATTTAATGCTTCAAGAGCAGAAGTGCATGTTGTTATTGAACCAGTTTTGAGGTTACTTTTTGATATTACGCTCTTAATTCCTTCAAGCAAAACCGGATGATCGTCAATTATTAGTATTTCGTTAATAGTGTTCAATTTTATATGTTATAATAAGGAAATATTAAAATAATAGTAGTTCCGTGATTTATTTTACTTTCAATTTTTAATTTTCCATTTAGATATTTAGCCCTTTTAGAAATGTTTTCAAGTCCTATTCCTGTTTTTTTATTTACAACATCAAAACCTACTCCGTCATCGTTGTATAATAATCGTATTTCGTTTTCGGTATTTATCAGTTGCAATTCAATTTCCTGACAATTAGCGTGTTTTATTGCGTTAGTAATGAGTTCTTGAGTTATTCTATATAAGGTTTTCTGAATTTCTTCGTGATCTTTAATATTGCGCCAAAATAACGAAAAATCATCAAAAAAGTGAATATTAATATTGCTAATTTGGGTTAAAGAAATAATTAGTGCATTTATTTTCTGTTGTAGTGTAACTTCAGTAAAAACGGGTTCGGATAAAGTGTGAGATAACATTCTGATTTTATTGTAAATATCTTGAATTTGAAGTTTGTTTTTGTTGTCCGGAATTTCAGCAATAAATGCAGCAAGACTTCCGCCAATATTGTCGTGGAGTTCTAATGCTATTTGTTCTTTAATTTGTTCTTCGGATTTAATTTTGGCTTCAATTAGTTTTTTTTCGTTTAATAGTTTTTGTTTTTGTTTAGTTAATTTTGAAATAATAATAAAAGCAAATATCAAGAATGAAAAACCAATAATTAAAATGTAATTTATTGTTTTTCTGCGTTTTATTTCAGTGTTTTTTAATTCTGATTCGTAATTTAATTTAATAATTTCATTCTCTTTTTTTTGTGTTTGATATATATATTCGAGATTAAGAATTTGTTCGTTTTGAGAAATAATTTCTAAACTATCTGTTGTTTTTATATATAAATTTAGATTGTTTATTGTCTTTAAATAGTTATTGTTTTTGAAAAAAATATCAGCATAAGTTTTATAACATTCTGCTTCAAGTTCAAGAACTCCAATTGATTTTGAAAAATATAATGCTGAATCACAGTATTTTTGAGCATTTGAAAAGTCGTTAATTTCTGAAAGGCAAGATGCAATTGCTAAATAATTATATATGGAACCTTGGTTGTTCTGAAATTTTTTATGGATAAGTATTGAGTTTTTATAAAAATCAAGTGCCTGATTGTAATTTTTTTTAGCATATTCTATTTGACCAAAATTGTAATAGATAATGGATTTATATGCGGAAAAATTATTTTCTGTACTTAGTTCTAATGCTTTTTGGAGAAAATAGTTTGCCGAATCAAGATTTTTCGCATCAATATAAACAGTGCCCAGATTTACATAAACACCACAAATCCCTAATTTGTTATTAAATAATGTGTAATTTAATAGTGCTTTATGAAAATATTCAACTGATTTGGAGTAGTTTTTTTGTTTGCCGAATATTTCACCCAAATTCTGAAAAATAGATGCAAGATTCTCTTTATCTGATATTTTGGAAGACAAATCAATTGCCTCATATAGTCTTTCGGTAGCCTTGTCGTATAGTGACTTGCGACTTAAAATAACTGCTGAATTTATAAGAACATTAATGTAGTTTATTGTATCTCCGTTTTTTTTATAAAAAGGCAACAATTCGTCAAAATATTTTAGAGCTTCAAAATATTCTCCTTTTAAAATATTCATTGTTGCAATATTTGAGAAAATTGCTGAACTATCATTCAAATTTCGGCAATAACTTAAATATAAGTTACAATAGTTTTCGCTTTGGTTTATATTTCTTAGCGAGGTTTCCAAAGAACCTAAATTTTGATATATAAATAGGATAGAAGATGTGTCTTTTTGTTTAATGCTTAAATTTAACGCTTTTTTATAAAAAAACATAGCTGTGTCGGGATTTGAATAGAAATAGAAATCTGCAATTTGATAATATATAGATAGCTCATTTTCAGTGGTTTTTAAATTAAGAAAACTATCAATTTTTTCGTATTGTGAAAACGACAATTGGAAAGAATATAATGTGAAAATTATTATTAAATATGCCTTTTTCATAAATTATTTTCATAAAAATTTAATACTGTTGTAAAGATAAATTTTTTGAGTATTAAAATAAAAAAAGTGGATAATAATATCCACTTTAAAATTGTTTTGAATTAATCTCTTTATTCATGTTTTATTCCTGACAATGTTTTAGCTTTTTCAACAAGTGTTAGAAATTCTTTTTGATATTGGTCGTCTTTTTTGTACGAATTTTTTGCAAGTTCAAGAACATCGTCATAAGAAAAGTTCTCGATAAACTTTGAATCTCGCAATAGCATTCCAAATGCTGCAACTGACGCTGAAAATCTAAAATTATCAGAAGTTTTATTGCTTGGAACAATATCTTTTTTGTTTATAATTTGTTCAATTAATATACTTTTTTCTGAATGAATAGGTTTGTATCGTAGTTTTAAAGTCATAATTTCGTTTGAACTTGTTGCTAAATTAGTTAATCCGGTTTTTTGATATTTTAAATCACCTGTTTCGTTAATTTTTTCGTCAGAACCAGCAGGAATTATTTCGTAAAGAGCCGTAACTGTGTGACCAGCACCTATTTCGCCGGCATCTTTTTTGTCATCGTCAAAATCTTCATTGTTTAATAATCTGTTTTCGTAACCAATTAAACGATAAGCTTTTACTTCTGCCGGATTAAATTCAATCTGAATTTTTACATCTTTTGCAATAGTAAACATGTTGGCTCTCAGGTCTTTAACAAATACTTTTTCAGCTTCGCTTTTGTTGTCAATGTAGAAATAGTTGCCATTTCCGGCGTTGCTGATTTCTTCCATTTTGTCGTCCTTGTAATTTCCCATTCCAAAACCACAAATTGTAATGTAAATATCGTGTTTTTGGCGAAATTCAGTAATCATATCGACCAAAGATCCGGTTGAAGAAGTTCCAACATTAAAATCGCCGTCGGTACAAAGAATTACGCGATTGTTTCCGTCTTGAATCAGATTTTTTTGACAAATTTTGTAAGCCAATTCTATACCTGCTCCACCTGCTGTTGAACCGCCTGATTGAAGAGCATCAAGAGCTTTAAAAATTTTGTCTGTCTCATTTGCAGGTGTCGATTCCAGAACAACACCGGCAGCTCCTGCGTAAACAACAATTGAAACTTTGTCCTTGCTACTAAGTCCATTAACAAGCATTTTTAGAGATTCTTTAAGCAATGGAAGTTTGTTTTGATCTGACATTGAGCCGGATACGTCAATTAAAAACACTAAATTTGAGGGTTTTAGATCTTCGTAATCAATTTTTTTGCCTTGAATACCAATGTGTATAAGTTTGTGGTCTTTATTCCATGGCGCATCTGAAATTTCAGTGATAACAGAAAAAGGTTGATCTCCTTTTGGAGAAGGGTAATCGTAATCGAAATAATTTATCATTTCTTCAATTCTGACCGCATCGTTTGGAGGCATTTGGTTTGAATTCAAAAATCTACGAACATTGCTGTAAGAAGCATTATCAACATCAATAGAAAAAGTAGAAAGTGGCTCACGTACAACTTCTTTGTATTCATTTTCAACAATATTGCTGTATTCTTCTGTATTGTTGCCGTTGTCAAAATAGATAGCTGTTTCTTTATTTCCTTTCCTTTTGTCGTTACTTTTGGTTGGCATATAAAATAGAGCTACTTCTTCAGCCGGTTCTTCATAAGAAATATCCGCCATAATAAATTCTTCGGCATCAACTTCTTCAACAATATCAATCAAATCAACTTCAATTAGTTCTATTTCAGCGTAATCCATTTCAATATTAATAACCGAACGACCATTAATTCTTTCGTTAACAGTTACAAATTCTTCTTTTTCAAAAACCAATAAGATAGCATGTTCAGATACATTTTTCAGGGTGTATTTTCCATTAGCATCTGTTAAAGTGCTAATATTTTCTCCTTTTACAGTAACTTTTACACCTTTGATAGGATCAACACCATCTGTTACAGTTCCGGTAATTGTTTTCTGTGCCAGTAAAGCAAAAGGGACAAATAAAATAAATAGTAAAAATAGTTTTTTCATAGTAGTTAGTTTTTTGATTGTTAAATTTACATGTTTCAAAAGTCGACAAAAAACAGGTAGCGATACAAGTTATAAATCTAAAAAAGATATAAAATTTAAGTAATTTAAGAGAATCCTGTTTTAGAGTGTAGATTTTATAGTTGTTTTTATGTTTTTTTTAGATTTTAGAAAAATACTTACAATACATTTGTTAACTTGGAAAGATTATTATTTTTACGAAAAAAAAACATTATGGAAGTTCGTGTAATAGAATTTGGTTCAAATGATTATAAAAAATCTATTGAATTAAGAGACAAAATTTTACGTAAACCTTTGGGCATGGTTTTTACCGATGAATTTCTTTCACAAGACAAAGAGCAAATAAATATTGCCGCTTTTGATAATGAAATAATGGTAGGAATATTATTACTGAAAAAAATAAATGATAAAATACTTAAAATGCGTCAGGTTGCAGTTGATGAGAATAGGCAAGGGCAGGGGATAGGAAAACAAATGGTGATTTTTTCGGAAAAATATGCAAAACAAAACGGATTTACACTAATCGAATTAAATGCCCGCGATACGGCAATTCCTTTTTACCAAAGTCTTGATTATAAAATTGTAAGTGAGGAATTTTTTGAAGTTGGGATTTCGCATAAAAAAATGGAGAAGGACCTAAAAATTTAAAAGGAAAAACCTTTTCTTTTCAATAATATACCCATAAATATTCCTATTACTAAAAAAAGAGGAATAGTAATTAAAAGTCTGACTAGAGTGAATGGTAAACCAAGGAAACTGATTTCAAAAATTGTCATTGGTATTCGACAAACGCCCACAAAACCGAGGTAAGCAAATATAACTTTTAATGAAGCACCTTTTTTGTGTAGTGTTTTTGCAAGTGGCAACGCAACATACAAACCGCCAATTGAAAATCCGGCAAGCGCCAAAGCCCATAAATAACCTTTTGCGCCGCTTTTTTCGCCGAATTGTTTGATTATTGTTTCTTTTTTTACCCATGTTTCAAATAATCCGATTAGAATAAAAGCGCAAGGCAGAATTTTGAGCATTTCAACCAAAACATTAATAAAAGAAAAACTTGCTGATTTACCATCTTCATAGTCAATAAAGTATGAGATGCCTATAAAAATCAGAAAGGCTGAAAATGAGATTATGTATGATAGTTGGTCTTTTTTCATATAGAATTTAGAATCAAAAAGTTTTTAATATTTAGTGTTTGCTGGAAAACTTGCAATATTTGACACTGATTCCGAAGATTACACGGATTATTGTCGCAATTTGCAAAAAAACATAGCATTTTTATACGAATCTCAACAGTGTAATCTGCTAAATCAGAGTATATTTTATTTCAAGCACTATTTACATATTCTCCGATTGTCATATTGAAATATTGTCTATTATTCATTGAACACAATTTTTACAATTATTACGGCTATAATGCTGACTGTTAAGGCTAAAATGTTTCTAATAAAAGCTACTTTTACACCTAAAAATTTAGCTTCGAGTGGAAATGAAACAATTCCAACATTCATTAAAGAAATAGTAAAAGCTGCAAGAATATAAAAAGGTATGCCTTGCAATTTTAATGCACCACAAAGTGGGAAAGCTGCAAATCCGGGCATTACAGCAATACTGCCAAGTCCGAGTGAAGTTGCAATTCCTTGAATGCCTGAATCTTTGCCGATATATTTTTGCATTATTTCAGGTGAAATGTATGTGACAATGAGAGCAAAAAATGCCATTACAACAAGAAATAACGGTAAAATATTTAGAAACTTTTGGGTTGCAATTTTAAGTGCGAAAAATGTTTTTTCTTTGTTTTTGAAGAATGAAAATATCAGTAGAATACCGGTTAATATCCATAAAATCAGATTCATGGTTAGTCTTGTGTTATTTCAATGAAATTCTGCATACACATTTTTTTATCAGCTTTCCAGTATGTGTAAGCAATTGGATAAGTTGGCAAACCGGCTCTGGTTAACATTTTATATCTTTCAAGAGTGAAAGCTCCTTGAAAAACGCCTGGATATCCAATTAAATCAATTCCAAAGTTTTTATCGTTTTTTGTAGCTACTATGTCAACATCAAGCCCGGCAACATTAAATGCTTCATGAACTTCAAAACCTTTCTTTTCAAGTTCTTTTTTGACTTCAGTAGTGAAATTATCTTTAATGTTTTGATTTTTAGATTCTTGAAACTGTTCGTATTTCTCAAAACTTTCCAGATATTGGCGTAAAAGACTATCTGTTTTAAGAGTTTTTGTGTCTAAAGAATGAATGATATATTGAACTTTTCTGGCTCTTGTTATTGAAACATTAAAAACATCGTCTTTATTCATGTATCTGAAAGCCATTGCGTTAGTCTTGTTGTCGACTGCAAATGATAAAATCATAATGTCTCTTTCGTCTCCTTGAAAGCCATAGGGAGTATTTATACTAATTTGATGTTTTTTTATGTCAGAAAGTGCGAATTCTGTTGAAATTGCGTTTGAAATATATTCAACCTGATCTCTAAATGGAGACAAAATTCCAATAGAACTGCATATATTTTCGTGCAAATGGCTTTCAGATGAAATAGTTTCTTTGACAATTTCAAGTACTTTTTGTGCTTCTTCCTTATTGTAACCTGCTTTTAATCTTTGTCCGGTACATTTTACAATAATGATTCCTTCGTTATTTTTCAAACTTGGTCTAGATGTCATTATTTTCAAGGCAGAATCGTAGATTTTTTTATTACTGAAACGTATAATTGCCGGCAAACTGCGGTAATGCTCATCTAAAAATACAAATTGATTGTTAGATTTTGCGTTTTCTGCTACGGCATCAAGTATACTTTTGTTTTTATAATCTGTTAAAGAATCATCAATATCTTGTATATCAAGTTTTTCCTTGAAAATTTCTTGTTGTGTCGCTGATAAGAACGAAAAATGTCTTAATTGGTTCGGATCGCCGGTAATTACTGCTTTTTTGCCACGTTGTAATATTGGTATTGTGCTTGCAATGTCGCATTGTGTGGCTTCGTCAATTATCACATAATCAAATAGTTCAGGTTTTAGTGGCAGAACATTGTAAATATCGCTCATTTTTACAAGCCAAATTGGAAAAACTTTCAGTAAAACATTATAGTTTATTGAGTTGAATAAATTTTCCTGCTTTGTTCCTCGTCTCGATTTTAAAGCTCTACGAAGATTATTAATGTCATTTCTGTCGTTTTCTAAAGCTTTATCAATATTTTCATCATATTTTGTTTTGATAAACTCTAGTACAAGCCGGTTTCTTTCGTCTATTTCGAGTTGAAGTTGTTTTATTAGTTCAAAATGGTTATCTAGTATGCTATTACGCCAATTTATGTATTTGCGTTTTATGTCAGCAATGATATGCGTTTTGTTTTCTGCAATAGCGTGTCCCCATTTTAATTCATCTTCGGTTCTTTCAGCAAATTTATTTTTTATTTTATTTATTCTTTTTTCTTTTTTGTTGATAATTTTATATAGCTCTTTTGATGAATTATTTGCATCTCCATAATGATTATTTGAAAGAATTCTGTCAAGAAATTTAATTAAGTCATTTTTATAACTTTTTCTTCCGGCTCTGACTAAAACATTTGGTAAATTGAGCTGATTTTCAATTTTTTCAGCAATAATATCAACGGCTTTGTCGGTTTTTGAAACAATAAGTACAGATTTCCCAATACTCATTTTTTCGATTGCGAGTGCAGAAATAGTATATGTTTTTCCGGTTCCCGGTGGTCCAATTATAACAGAAAATGGGAATTTTGCGGAGTTATCAATTATTCCTTTTTGAGCATTATTCAAGACAGCAGGAACTTGTCCTATTTCTTCATTTATTGATTCAATAATCTTAGCATTGCTAAAAATTGTTCTTAACGGCTCTGAAAAATAAGAAGCTTCGCTGATTGCTGTTAGTTCGTTTATTATTCCACGTGTATTGACTGATTTTTTGACAACAGCTAATCCTGCTGCCGGAACAATCATGAATTTCCCTTCTTCTTTTATAGCTTTTCGAGTATAAATGTTTTTAATTGCTTTTTCGCTGAAAAGAGTAGGGAAGGAGAGCAAGTTTGAAGTGTCAATATTGATTGTGTAATCGTCAATTAGTTTTATGATTTTGCCAATTGTCTGATTGTCAACAACGTGTTCGATTACTGTTTGGAAAAGTAATTCGTAAAATTTAGACGTATCTCCGTTGATTGTGTTTAACTCATTGAAAATCTGAAAGTTAATTCGTATTCCTTCTCGGTCTATTTCCAAAGAATATTCTTCTTCCGACTCTGTGATTTTTGCAGGATACATAAACAAAGGAGAACAGACATTTTTGGAATTTCCAAGCCAGTTTTCGTCATTTCCAATAATAAAGGTTGAACAGTAAATAAGTTCTTTTTCTTTTTCAGCTAAAGTAATTTTTTTGGCAGTTTCTTCGCCGTATTTTTTATCCAGTGGAAAATACGGTAAATATCCGGTAATAAGTTCTTCCTGAAAATCATCAAAAATTAGTTTGTTTTCAACCGACTTTGAAAATAAGTTTTTGACAATTAAACCTCTATTATCTGCCTGATAACAAAGATTATAGTATTTTACTAAATTTTGTAAACTCACATTTTTAAGTTTGAAATTATATGATTTAGCTTTGTTCGGTAAAGGTATTAAAAAAAGTAATAATCTAAACTGGGAATTTCAAATTACTCTTAAATTTTCCATATTTCCAAAAAGAAATTTAATTTCGCAATTTTTATAAATAAATATATATAGAGAACTAATTTCTTAATTCAAATTTTTGATTTATTGTGTTTTACAATGGTTTTCTAAGTAAATGAGCTTATATAATAGAAATGGAATATTTTTTAAAACATGAAACGGCCATGAATATAACTAATTAAATAAATCTATGAGACTTAGAGTCTTCGATATAAAAACTTTTAACAAATGAAAATTATTATAATTGACAAAGTTCACGAATATTTACCTTCGGAATTACAAAAACTAGGTTTTGATGTTGCTGACATGCAAAATATTGAGGCAAAAGATGTTACGTCTTATTTGCCTGATTTCCAAGGAATTGTTATTCGTAGTAAAATAAAACTTACTGCGGAAATTCTTTCAAATTTGCCTAATCTTAAATTTATTGCTCGAGTTGGAGCAGGAATGGAAAGTATTGATGTTGAATTTGCTGAAAAACAAGGTATTAAGCTCATCAACGCTCCCGAAGGAAATCGAGATTCGGTTGGTGAACATGCTTTGGGAATGATACTTAATCTGTTTAATAAAATATGTTCTGCCAATTTGCAGGTTAAATCCGGTATTTGGCAACGAGAACCAAATCGCGGAATAGAATTGATGGGCAAAACAGTTGGAATTATCGGTTACGGTAATATGGGAGGTGCATTTGCCCGAAGATTAAGTGGTTTTGGAGTTAATGTGATTTCGTATGATAAATACAAAACCAACTATTCTGATGGGTTCACAAAAGAAGTTAATTTGGACGATATTTTTGAACAAACCGACATTCTTAGTCTTCATGTGCCTTTGCAAGATGATACATTTTATATGATTGATAATGAATTTATTGGTAAATTTAAAAAGCCATTTTACATCATCAACACAGCACGAGGGAAAAATATTAAAACTGATGATTTGGTCGAGAATTTAAAATCGGGCAAAATTCTTGGAGCTGCTCTTGATGTACTCGAATACGAAAAAGTTTCTTTTGAAACACTTTCTATTCAAAATAATCCGGCAATTGAATATTTACAAAATGCTGAAAATGTTATTCTTACGCCTCATGTTGCAGGACTTACTTTTGATTCAAATTTAAAATTAGCTCAAGTTATTGTCAAAAAAATACTGAATTATACCACAAACGCTTGATAGATTCACTTAGTTTTTATAAATTTACAAAATCAGGTTAAAAGAAATTGAACAATAATTAACTTTTAAAAATCAAAGCAACTATGATAGTTAGAAAAATTAAATGCCCATCGTGCGGAGGAAACAAAGTAAATAATATCTCAACATCATATATTTATTGCGATTATTGTGGTGCTTTAATGGGATACGATATTGAAATGCTTCATAAAGAATCAAAAGAAGTATTTGAAGTTCATAATATTTCCAGACCGGCTCAAAAAAAATTCCTGCAATTATCTCAAGAATTGAATCAAGTACTTAAAAATCAGGATAAAGACAAATTTATAGAGTTACAATTAGCAATTCATGAAACTGAGTTTGAATTGTACTCAAAACGGTTTTCTCCAAAAATTAAGCAGCCTTCATATCGCAAAAAATATCTTGATTATTATAAACTTTATTGGGCTGAAAAAATCGCAAATGGGTATTTTGAAAAACAACACGAAGAGCAAAAAATGTTTCAACAATACAGCGTTAAAGTAAAAACTCAAATGATTGGTGGTCAAAATATTACCACTTATGATACTGATTTTATTGCTTTTTTAGATATAATGAAAGATTTTATTAAAAAATCTGTCACAGAAACCCTTCAAATGGAAAGTGCTAAGCATCATCCTGAAGGAATTTCTAATGTTAGTGAAGATGTTTTATATAAACAAGGTTTGGGTACAATGATACAAAATTTTGACGAAGAAACTATCAAAAAATCATCTATTCATCTTGGTTTGACATCCGAATTTGTTGAAATTGACGATATAAATTTGGTAGAAACAAATTGCGTTGTTTGTAATTCTATTATGAAAGTACCTGAAAATTCAAGAGCCATACTGTGCGAAACTTGTGGATCTTTCAACGAAATAAAGAATAAGGAAATAAAATGTCTTGGATGTGGAGCTTCTTTCAATCCCAAAGAATCAGAAGAATGTCCTTTTTGTGGTGCTAAAATTTTAAAAATTGGAAATAAACAAGAACAAAAATTAAAAAATGACGTTAATAAAACAGTTCAGGAACAAATCCCTAAAAAAAGGGGGTTTTTTAATAAACTATTTGGCAATTAGTACGATATTGAGTTAATATTGTATTAATTCAAAAACTTTCTAAATTTACAAACTCATTTAACCATTTTATTTTTCTTAGATTGAAAAGAATTCTGTTTATTTTATTTTTATTTTCTGTTTTCAACGTATTTTCACAAACAGAAGGTGAGTTTTTTTGCGCAAGTGATAACAGATTCTCTCTGTTTAATAACAAAAAATGGATAAACAATAATGACTTTTTATTAGAGTATATAAAAAACTACCCCTTATTAGATAGTGATTATGTTTACTTTCGTATCCCTGTTGTTTTACATATTTATCTAAATCCCAGAGAAAAAAAAGAGCGTATATATCCTGATATCAAAAGACTTATTGAAAGATTAAATGATATTAATAAAGGAAATAAAACAGGTTTTCAATTTTATCTTTCTGATGTAATTTTTATTAATAATCAAAGACATTTAAAAGCCGGATATATTATTGAAGCTCCAATGATTAGTTCTAAAAATCAGAACAAACAAGCAATAAATATTTATTACGTTAATATTCTACAAAGCAAATTTTTTAAAAATAAGACAAATTATCATGGAACTTATAATTCCTTTAATAATTCTATAATTTCTATAAGACACGCTTCGCAAACTACACTTACTCATGAAATTGGTCATTTTTTTGGGTTAAAACATCCTCATAATCACTGGAAAAGAGGGAAAAGCAGGCAAGAAAGTGTAAGTAGGAGTCAAACAAAAGGACTTTTAGCCAAAAAAACTGTCTGTGAGGTAAATGGCGATGGACTTTCTGATACGCCTGCAGAGCCAAACCTTTCCAAATTTACAGATAAAGATTGTAATTATATAGGCGAAATTACTGATGCTTGGGGCGAGCCTTATCATCCCAACACCAATAATATTATGTCGTATCCGGGAAACAGAGCTTGTAGGGATAATTTTACCACAATGCAAAAATCTGTAATGTTATATACAGCTTCTCATAAAAAACAATCAAATATTTGGAGTAATACTCCTGAAAATATTCATTTTACTTTTGACAACTTAGAACCGGACGATTATTTTGAAATGGCATCTGAAATTATATTAGATGAAAATCAATATCATACTTTTCATAATTCTATTACATATAAACGGAAACTTTTAAAAACTAATAATACGGATTTTTTAACTTTTTCAATAAAATTCAATTCGCAAATTTTTCTGAATATAGAAAAAGGAAATTATGACTTTCCAACTATTGAAATTATTATTTATGATGTAAAAAGAAATGTTGTTTTCTCAAAAACAATTTCAGAATCTATAAAAATTCCTTTGAATAATTTAAATGGAAAATATTTTATAAGATTAGTTTGCATAAACGAGCTTCCAAACGGAAAACTGTTTGATTATCAGATTGTTTTGCGAGAAAATTAGATGATTATTGTTTCATAATTTTGCTTCAAGTGAAAATCAGGTTTTGAGCCTGAATGTTTAATTGCCCAATATTCTTTTTTATTTGATTTTTTGAAAATCATAGCACTAATTCCTAAAACTAATTCATTGGATTTTAATAATTTAGAAAAATCAACAGATGTAGAAAGTTTGAAGATTTTGTTTGCTTTTTCAACAATAATATTTACCTGTTTTACAGATTTTTCTTCATTTTTTCCAATTCTGTAATCTTCAAAAGTAAAAACGTTCCAATCTTTTGAAGGAGAAAGATTTACTTCGTAGTAATTTTTTTTATCCTTTTCTCCTATAAAAAGCTCAAAACAAGTTTGTTCCCAAAGATTATCAAGTCGTTTTGGATTGTTAGAAATTTCAGGAATAATAACATCAGCTATATTTCCTTTCATTTCGTATTTTATTTTTACAACAAAATTGTTTATTATTTCAATATTTGCTGTAAAATGCAGTGATTTATCATTTTTATTGAAAGGAATTAGTTTGTATTTCATAACAAAGTTTGAAGATTTGCAAATGTCTTAATTTGATAATTATAAGAATTAATCGTCAAAATTCAAAACCGAATATCAACTTATTAGGTTTTTCGTTTTAAACAAGTGAAAAATCACAGATTGAGGCAAAGTTCATAAACCCGCAAAAAGGTTAACTTTTAATTAATTATCAGCCGGCTACCAAAATAATTAGCTTATAAACTGGTTAACTGTTTAACTAGTTAACTGGTAAACTGGCAAACTGGTTAACTGACAAACTGGCAAACTATTCTATTTCCAGCAATGCCATTTTGATTGCAGCAACAGCACATTCAACGCCTTTGTTACCGTGCTTTCCGCCTGCTCTGTCAAGTGCTTGTTGTTGATTTTCGGTAGTAAGAACACCAAAAATAATTGGAATATTGTTTTCAAGATTGAGTTCTGTAATCCCCAACGTTACGCTTTGGCAAACATAGTCAAAATGCGGAGTTTCGCCTCTAACAACACATCCCAAAACAATTACTGAATCATAATTATTAGTTTCCATAAAAACACCGGCTCCAAATGTTAATTCAACAGTTCCCGGAACTTTTATTGTAGCAACCTTTGCCCCGTATTTCTCAAGAGTTTCCTTTGCTCCATTGTACAATGCGTTTGTAATTTCATGATTCCACTCTGCTACTACAATACCTATTGTTAAACCTTTTCCGCTATTTTTCGGAAGATTATCAAAACTTGATAAATTTGTATCTTTTGTTGACATATTATTTTTTCTGCAAAAGTAAAAAAAATCATTGAACTTGAACATTTGTTAACCAGTTCTCTTTTTTACATATTTTCTTTAGCCTATAAATTATGTGTAATGGTCATCTGGAGCATTTGATTTTGATTAACTTGAAATTATTTCAAATAATTTTGGTGAAATCCTCTTTTTTCTCGAAAAAAAAAATCAAATTTGCCCAAATCACATTTTTTAACACATAAAAAATTTAGCTATGAAAAAAGTACACAATTTTTACGCAGGTCCTTCAATATTACCTGATTTTACTTACGAAGAAACAATAAAAGCAATTCAGGATTTTGCCGGAACCGGTATTTCACTAATGTCTATATCGCATCGTAGTAAACAATTTGACGCTGTAATGTTAGAAGCAGAATCAATGTTCAAAAAATTACTTAATATTCCAGAAGAGTATTCTGTTATTTTTGTGGGAGGTGGTGCAAGTATGCAGTTTGCAATGATTCCTTACAATTTATTAAATAAAAAAGGATTTTATCTTGATACCGGAACATGGTCATCAAAAGCAGCTAAAGAAGCTAAACTATTTGGCGATGTAGAAGTTGTTAGCTCAAAAGATAAAAACTACTCTTATATTCCTAAAGGATATAAAATTCCTACTGATGCTGATTATTTCCACATCACTTCTAATAATACAATCTATGGAACAGAAATTAGAACAGATATTGACAGCCCAATTAATTTAGTGGCAGATATGTCATCTGATATTATGAGTCGTCCTGTTGATGTTTCAAAATATGCTATGATTTACGGTGGTGCTCAAAAAAATCTAGGACCAGCCGGTGTAACTTTTATTATTATTAAAAAAGAAATTTTAGGAAAGGTTGACAGAGTTATTCCATCGATGTTAAATTACAGTACGCATATTGATAATGGTTCAATGTACAATACTCCTCCAGTAATTAATGTCTTTGCTACTCTTCAAACTCTAAAATGGATTGAAGCACAAGGCGGAGTGAAAGAAATGGAAAGAAGAAACATAGAAAAAGCAAAAATTCTTTATGATGCTATTGATGAAAGCAAAATTTTTGTAGGAACAGCTGCAAAAGAAGACCGTTCTCTTATGAATATTTGTTTTGTAATGAAAGATGAATACAAAGAATTAGAAGCAGAATTTCTTGCTTTTGCAACAGAAAAAGGAATGATTGGAATAAAAGGACACCGTTCAGTTGGCGGTTTCAGAGCTTCTACTTATAATGCTTTGTCAAAAGAAAGTGTTATTGCTCTTGTTGAAACAATGAAAGAATTTGAAAAAAATCATTAATCAGTAACCAGTAATCGAGTTATCGAGTTAACCAGTTGCTAGTTATCGAGTTAACCAGTTAGCCAGTTAACCAGTAATCGAGTTAACTCGACAAACTCGATAACTCGAAAAACTAGATAACTCGAAAAACTCGATAACTCGACAAACTCATTAAACTAAAAAATTATGAAAAAAATATTAGTAGCCACAGATAAACCGTTTGCTAAAGAAGCTGTTGAAGGAATTAAAAAAATAACAGAAGAAGCAGGTTTTGAATTTGCTCTTTTGGAAAAATACACTGAAGTTTCACAACTTTTAGATGCTGTAAAAGATGTCAATGCTATGATAATTAGAAGTGATAAGGTGACTCCTGAAGTTCTTGATTCTGCTAAAAATCTTGAAATTGTTGTTCGTGCAGGTGCAGGATATGACAATGTAGACCTTGATGCAGCTGCCGCTAAAAATGTTGTGGTTATGAACACTCCGGGACAAAACTCAAACGCAGTTGCTGAATTAGCGCTTGGTATGATGGTATATGCTGCACGTAATTTTTACAACGGAACTTCCGGATCTGAATTACTTGGCAAAAAACTTGGTATCTTAGCTTATGGAAATGTTGGCCGTCTTGTTGCTAAAATCGCAAAAGGTTTTGGAATGGATGTTTATGCTTTTGATGCTTTTGTTCCCAAAGGAAAAATTGAACAAGATGGGGTAAAAGTTGTTGGCAGTACCGAAGAATTATTTGAAACTTGTCAATACATTTCTCTTCATATTCCCGCAAATGATGTAACCAAAAAATCTATAAATAAAGCTCTTGTCAGTAAAATGACAAAAAATGGTGTAATTGTTAATACCGCAAGAAAAGAGGTTGTTCATGAAGAAGAATTGCTTGAAGTTATGATGGAAAGAACTGACATTAAATATGTTTCTGACATTGCTCCTGATTCTTCACACATTTTTGCAGATAAATTTGACGGAAGATTTTTCTTTACACCTAAAAAAATGGGTGCTCAAACAGGCGAAGCTAATATCAATGCAGGTATTGCTGCAATAAATCAAATTGTTAATTTCTTCAATAATGGAGATACAACTTTTAAAGTAAACTAAATTTTTTAGTTAATAATTGATAATTGACAATTGATAATTAGCTTAATTCTAAATGAAAGACAATTTAATAAAAGATTTGAGTTTTAAGTATTCTGTTAGAGTAGTTAATTTATATAAAATACAGGATTACGTTAAATTTGACACCAAAGATAAAAATTTATATATTTGAACCAAAATTAAAGCAATGGAAAAATTTACAGGAACAG
>JAFGUD010000263.1 GCA_016938685.1 Bacteroidales bacterium
ACCTCAAATATAGCATATTACAATCAAATTACCAAATTATTTTATGATTAAATAAAACTGTTTTTTAACTTCGTAAAGTAGAATTAAAGACATTTCTTTTATTAAAGAAATTAGAAAGATAAAAAATGATACAACTATTTTAAATATAAAGATTGATTATAAAGGTGATTCAAATTGCAGAGGTATTTTTTATGGTATTAAAAATAATGAAAATGAATTTTTATTATGGAGTGAATTTGATTCAACAGGTATTTTAAATTTAAGTAATATTGATCAATTATTTTATAATACAGATAGTTTAATTTTTCAAATTGATATTTCTTATAATATTGATATTGTTTTTGAGAAAGGTTTTGATTATTTATATCAAATTCATTTGACAGAATATGATAACTGGTTAGATGATGTAAGTTTGTTTTTCAAAATTAGAAAAAAGGGGAAAAAACTAATTCCAATAAAAGATAATAGGTATATATTTTTTAAAAAAGACCCCCTAACCTTCCGCAGAGCACAATTATATCACAAATAAGTTAAATTTTCAAATTTTAAAGCACCAGCTGGCGCGAGTTTGAAACTCGTGCCATTTCGCCCAAACTATTTGATTTCAACTATTTAGATTTCAGATTTTGCTCAAAAAAAATGCTTTTATCTTTGAATAAAAAACAAATTATTACCTCAGTCAGGTATTGTTAGCAGACTGAGACAAAGGATGCAGGTGTAAATGTTAAAG
Organism: Bacteroidales bacterium; assembly: GCA_016938685.1. Lineage (GTDB taxonomy): Bacteria > Bacteroidota > Bacteroidia > Bacteroidales > JAFGUD01 > JAFGUD01. The sequence continues at coordinate 731 of JAFGUD010000263.1, forward strand.
AAAATGTGATATAAAGATTTATAAATTAAAAGCTAAATAAATAACCAACTACGCCAAACAGTACACCGACAATCATATTTATTAGTTTTGAATAAATGAAGCTTTTGCGGGATTCGGCAAGTAGTGGAAGCCCACCGTGACCATCTTGTACAATTGAATTTGCAATAAGAATACTCAAAGGAATGTAACCCGATGCAAATAGGAAAATAAAAACCATATTTGGACCGGACTCGGGGATAAATCCAACCAAAACGGCGAACAAGAGTATTAAAAAGTAGTATTTTTGTGCAATTGGAACAAATGTTTCTTGTGAAATATTCAATAATGGCATCAATAATTCAATAGCCAGAAGTGCGCCAAATGTCCATAGGAAAATTTTGAGAATGTGGCGTTTAATTGTGTGTTTCCATAGGTGTTCTACCAAAAAATGTTCGGGGACGGTAGAAACAATAAATAATACAATTGATGATATTATTATTAGTGAAATTTTTTCTTCGCTCCATTCTTTTGGTCCAATTTCGCCAATGATGATAAAAATAAGAGCAATAAAAGTACCAAATATTAAAAGTGCGCGTTGAAAAGAAATGTTTTTATAATCTTCTATTAACTTTTTTCTGTCGAAAGCAACACATTCAGGCTGTTTATGTTCATGGAGCATGTTGTTTTTTAGTTTCATGAAGTTTTTATTTTTCATGAAAATATTTAGAATAAATCCGGTCAGAATAGCAACGATAAACAAAATAATTGTTATCATGAGTGCTTCGTGTGGAATTTCACCAAACATAACAAAAGCTTCATCACCCGAAGAAGCAATCATAACAGTAACCAAAGCCGGAAAAGCTAAAACTCTGTGAGAATACAATGAAACAGCTACAAATGTTCCCAAACACCCCGGAATTATTCCCAAAAAAGCAGCAATAATAATCTGTGTCCATGGATTTTTACCAATTAATGTCAGAATTTTACTTTTGGTACGTACCGTAAAATATTCTATGAGTAACATCATTGCCAATACAAATGATGTTATCATTAAGCCATGTTTAAAGCTATGTATTAATGGTTCTAACACTTTTCTTTAGTTGCTAATAGGTGTCTCTAAACGACAAATATTTATTAATTGTAGTTCTTATTTTTATCTCTTAATTCTTAGTTCTTTTTATCGTCTTCCTCTGGTTCTTCCTTTGGTTTTTTTGTTTGCGGCAAGAATTATTTTTACTTCTTCCTTAAATTCCAAAGCTTTTTGACGTGCAACTTCTGCAAATTTTTCTGTGTCATCGGCATAAATAATTGCTCTTGAAGAGTTTATTATTAGTCCGTAATCTTCAGTAAGTCCAAATCTGCAAACATCTTCAAGGCTACCACCTTGTGCTCCGATTCCTGGAATAAGTAAAAAGTTTTTGGGTGCTAAATGCCTTATTTGTTGTAGTTTATATGCCATTGTAGCTCCGACAACAAACATTGTGTTATTTTCGGTTCCCCACCAACTTCCATATTTAAAAATTTTCTCGAAAATGTATTCTCTGGTTTCTAATTCCTGAATTAATTGCAAATCATAAGCCGAAGGATTAGAAGACAATCCAAGTAGAATTATCCATTTCCCTTTAAATTCAAGAAAAGGCATAACCACATCTTTGCCTAGAAACGGGTTAATTGTAACAGCATCGAAAGGAAGTGTTTCAAAAAAAGTTTTTGCATACATTTTAGAAGAGTGGAAAATGTCTCCTCTTTTTGCATCAGCTATTAAAAAGATTTCGGGGTATTTTTCTTTTATGTAATTTGAAATTTTTTCAAGGCTTAACCAACCTTTGTGTCCATGAACTTCAAAAAAAGCGGTATTTGGTTTGAAGGAAATTGCCAAATCGTGAGTAGCATCAACAATTTGTTTGCAAAATTCAAACAACGGGTCTTCGTTTTCTAAAATATGTTTAGGGATTTTTTCAATGTCCGGGTCAAGACCAACGCATAATAGAGTTTCTTTAATATCTATTTGGGTTTTTAATTCTTGATAGTTCATTTTATTTTGATTATTAGTTGAAAAAAAGTTTTGAAAATTAGATGATTACATTATTTACATACAAAAAATGAGCCTTTTTTTATATACCTGAATCTTTAAGTTTTTCGGCATTTTCTGCAATTTGCAGTTTATCTATTATTTCCTCAATATTTCCGTTTAAAATTTCTTGAAGATTATATAACGTCAAATTTATTCTATGATCTGTTACCCGACCTTGCGGGAAATTATATGTTCTGATTTTTGCTGAGCGGTCTCCGGTTGAAACCATTGTTTTACGTTTTGCTGAAAGAATATCCATACGCTTTTGATATTCAATATTGTATAACCTTGCTCTAAGTTCACGCATTGCCGACTTGAGGTTTTTAATTTGAGATTTTTCATCTTGGCAAGTAACAACAAGTCCGGTAGGAATGTGAGTTAACCTAATAGCAGAATATGTTGTATTTACAGATTGTCCTCCGGGACCCGATGAACAATAAGTGTCTTTTCTAATGTCTTCGTCTTTTACCTCGATGTCAAAATCTTCAGCTTCGGGAAGAATAGCAACACTTGCAGCCGAAGTATGAATTCTGCCTTGAGATTCAGTTTTAGGAACACGTTGAACGCGATGAACACCTGATTCATATTTCAAAATTCCGTAAACACCATCGCCGGTAACGTTGAAAACAATTTCTTTGTAACCACCCGAAGATGATTCTGTTGCGTTTGTTAATTCAACTTTCCACTTTCTAGATTCGCAATATTTCACATACATTCTGAATAAATCACCTGCAAAAATACCTGCTTCGTCTCCTCCGGTTCCGGCTCTGATTTCTACGATTGCATTTTTGTCGTCTTCCGGGTCTTTAGGCAACAGAAGAACTTTGATTTCCTCATCAAGTTTTTCTTTTTTATCATTTAATTCATCAAGTTCCATTTTAGCCATTTCGCGCATTTCTTCTTCTTTTTCTACTGCTAAAATATCTTTTGATGTTTTGATATTGCTTAAAATATCTTCGTATTCTTTGTACGCTTTTACAAGCGGTTCTAAATCTCGATATTCTTTATTTAATTGCACGTATTTTTTCTGATCGTTTACAGTTTCCGGTAAAGTTAAAAGTCGGGATATTTCGTCAAATCTTTTTCCTACTCCTTCTAATTTCTCTAAAATAATGTTTGCCATTTATGTAGTTGAATTTTATTAAATTTTTATATTCTTTGTTTTTTCAGTAACCAGTAACCAGTAGCCAGTTCTTAGTTTCCAGTGACCAGTAACCAGTAACCAGTGACCAGTGACCAGTAGCCAGTAACCAGTTTCCCTGCTTTCAGTCCTCAGTTTTTCTTCATTCTTTCATTCTGTTATTCTATTATTCAATCATTCATTATTCTATCAATCATTCTATCATTCACTATTTTCTTCATTCTTCTTGGTTGCAAAATTAGTAATAAAATTCGCCAAATTCTGATTTTATCGTTAATTTTTTTTGTTCAGAAGTTTCAACATGTCCAATAATTTGAGCATCAACGTTGAATTTTTTTGAAATATCAATTATCATTTGAGCTGTTTTTTCATCAGTATAAATCTCCAAACGATGTCCCATATTAAAAACTTCGTACATTTCTTTGTATAGAGTTCCTGATTCTTGCTGAATTAGTTTGAATAATTCCGGAATTGGAAACATGTTGTTTTTTATGATGTGAACATTGTTCTCGACAAATTTCATAACCTTTGTTTGCGCTCCGCCAGAACAGTGAATTATTCCATCAATTTTATTCCTGTGATTTTCAAAAATCTGTTTTAAGATAGGTGCATAAGTTCTTGTAGGTGACAAAACAAATTTTCCGGCGGGAATATCAAAATTATCTATTTTGTCGGTTAATCCATATTTACCTGAATAAACAAGTTCTTTATCAATAGTTGTGTCGAAGCTTTCGGGGTATTTTTCGGCAATTGTTTTATTAAAAAAATCATGTCTAGCAGATGTAAGTCCGTTGCTGCCGGTGCCTGCATTATATGCCTCTTCGTAAGTTGCCTGTCCGAATGAAGCTAAACCGACAATTACATTTCCTGGTTTGATTTTATTTTCAATCACTTCAGAACGTTTCATTCTGACGGTTGCAGTAGCATCAACAATTATAGTACGCACTAAATCGCCTACATCAGCAGTTTCTCCGCCTGTTAGAATCATATTTATTCCAAAATCCTTCATTTTATTGATGAATTCATTTGTGCCTTCAATTATTGCAGCAATAACATCGCCTGAAACAAGTTTTTTATTTCTGCCAATCGTTGATGAAATAAGAATATTATCAGTTGCTCCAATGCAAATTAAGTCGTCAAGATTCATTACCAAAGCATCTTGTGCAATCCCTTTCCAAACTGATAAATCTCCGGTTTCTTTCCAGTAAGCATAAGCCAATGAAGATTTTGTTCCGGCTCCGTCGGCGTGCATAATATTGCAATATTCTTTGTCGTTGCCCAAAATATCAGGAATTACTTTGCAAAAAGCATTTGGATAAAGACCTTTGTCTATGTTTTTTATGGCGTTGTGAACTTCGTTTTTGGAAGAGGAAACGCCTCTTTTTTCGTATCGTTGCATAACAGAGAACAGTTATCGAGTTAACCAGTGCATCATTGCATTGGTTTGTTTTACTTATAAATTAAAGACGGGACAAATTTAGTGTGTTTTGGAGAAATAGGAAATTAAAGGTTGTCTTTTTCAATTAAAAATTCCTGAACTATTTTCTTGTTGTAGGCTTTCCATCCGCCTCTGAAATCTCTGCTGGAAATACTTATAAATTCTTTCATTCGTTCAGAGTTTAATTGTTTTAAAAGATTTTCGATGTTTCCGTCATATTTTATGCAATAGCCCGAATAAAAAGTCGCTTCTTTGTTTTTGCTGAAAATAAATTTCGGTTCTTTATTCATTGGAGAAAACAATATTTTTTCGCCGAAACTTGTACTTAATCCTTGCGAACGTCCATAAGCGTACCAGGCAACATTGTTTGATTTTCCGTTATCTCTATTATCTAAAATTTCTTTTACAGATAATAAATATTTATAAGCAAGCGGAAAATTAGTTTTTAGCTCGTTTTCAGGAATAATTTGTGGTTTGCCGTCAATTTTTTTGTATGGAAAAAGAATATATTCTTTAATTGGTTCTTCTCCGTTTTTTAGAGTTGAAACTTTTATTATCGGCTTCAATATTTCTTTTTCAAACTTTACAGAACCTTCAAGTTTAGTGTTGCACCAGATATAGTTTTTGTCTTCTTTTTCTATTTCAAAAATGTAAGCTTTGTCTGCCAAAGTAGTTACGCCAACATGTATATTTGTAATATCGCCCAGTCGAGCTCCTTTTGTAATCTGTTGATTATTAGACGATAATTGCCAAAACTTAGTATTGGTTAAATTTTGAATATCAATTTTTGTTTCTGTGAATTTTTGTTCAGAAATGGCTGTTTGATAATTGAAATTATTGTTCTTTTTAAGGTTGAAAATTGTTATTGCACTATAAGTAGTTGCGTTATCAAAAAGTTGAATGTGTCCATAATTTGTTAGTTGAACAATGTTTTTGTTTTCCACAAAATGTTTGCGTAAAAACTTTGCAGTTTCTGTGTGAAAGAACGTGTTTGGAGTAATGAATCCGCATATTCCGGAAGGTTTTAGAAGACTAAGAGCAAGTTCGTAAAATGCTATAAAAATATCGGTTGAACCGGATTTGCAAAATTCAAAGTTATGTTGAATAAATGTTCTTTGTTTTTCTTCTAAATGTTGAATTCTAATATATGGCGGATTTCCAACTATAAAGTTAAATTTTTTGTTTGGCTTTAGTTCTAATGAGTTGATTTTAAGTAATTTCCATCTGGGTTTTATTCCACTTGGCTCAACTAATTTATTTAGTTCTTGTTTAGCATCTTCTAATGCTGCTTCGTCAATATCCCAACCTTCAACAAAAGACAGGTTTTTTTCCAAGTCTTTTTTTGATGAAAATTTTATTATTCGTTCTACTATTTTTACAAGAAAACGCCCATCTCCACAAGCAGGGTCTACAATGCTTTTGCCAAGAATTGATTCATCGGAATATCTAATATCGTCAAGTATTTTGTCAACAATAAAAAAAGGCGTAAAAATTTGTCCTTTTAATTTTTCGTTAGTGTATTTTTTCTGTAATGAAGCCACGGGCAGTTGAAAGTTTACCGGTTAACCAGTGCATTAGTTTGCACAAGTAGGTTTTGAGTGCAAAGTTAAAATTTTTCTGATGACTGTTGGCTATAAATTTTGTAATTGTAAATTTTAGTATCCATTCTGTGTTTACTTATAAGAACAATTTTTTTTATTTAAATTTGCTGTCCTGTTTTTTGTAGGGAATTATAAAAATTTCTGTGAATTTTTATGCATTTGTAAAGAGTTGTGGAAAATAATAACAGAGTTTTTGAGATTTTAAAAAAATAATTCTAAATTTACAGCGTAAGGATAAAGTCTTTACTGTTTTTTATGTGTGATTTTTCTTTCTAAACCCCCTTTATTATGTCATCAAACGATAGATATCCGATTGTAGCAGGCTCGTTTTATACGGCCGATTCTTCAAAACTTAAAAATGAAGTTCTTAATTATCTGGAAAATGCAGTTTCACGAGAAAATGATGCTAAGGCTGTCATTTCTCCACATGCCGGTTATGTTTTTTCAGGGCAGGTTGCAGCAAGTGCAATAAATCAGCTCAATCCGGATAAAAAATACGAAAATGTTTTTGTAATAGGAGTAAGTCATCATGTTTCGCTACGTGGGGCATCTATTTATAATTTAGGCGATTATAAAATTCCCGGCGCAACAATAAAAGTAAACAGAATATTAGCAACGGAACTTGTAAAAAAACACGATTTTTTTGAATATAACAGAAATGCGCATAATCAGGAACATAGTTTAGAGGTTCAATTGCCTTTTTTGTATTATCATTTGAAACAAGAATTTCAGATAATTCCGATAATTATTGGAACAAATAATATTGAGATAATTAAACAAATAGCAGACGTTTTGAAGCCTTTTTTTAACGAAAAAAATGCATTTGTTTTTAGCTCTGATTTTTCGCATTATCCTGATTATGAAGATGCTAAACATATTGATGAAGTGACGGCAAAAGCTTTCATTAGCAATAATCCAGAGGAATTTGTAAAAACAATAAAATTAAATTCCGGCAAAAACATAAAAAATCTGTCTACGAGTGCTTGTGGCTGGACAGGAATGTTAACCTTACTTTACATGACTCAAAACAAAGACGTTAAATATCAAATTATTGATTATAAAAATTCGGGAGATTCAAAACACGGCGGAAAAGATAGGGTAGTGGGTTATTATGCGATTTCATGTGTCTGAATTACAATGAACAATTTACAATGAACAGAGAACAATTTACAATGCACAGAGAACAATGAAAAAAGAACAAAGCATAGAAAACAATGCACCAATTAAAAACTAACTACTTAAATATGAGCAATTTTACATTATCCGAAGAGGAGAAAAAAACATTAATGGACATAGCCCAACAGACATTGGCTTCGCATGTATCAGGCAAAACGTCAACTCAAATAGATAAATATCAGCTGACTGAAAATTTGAAACTCAAAGTCGGAGCATTTGTGACTTTGTACAAAAATGGAGATTTGCGTGGTTGTATCGGGCGATTTATGCCAAATAACTCATTGTATAAAGTTGTAGAAGACATGACAATTTCAGCAGCATCTTATGATAGTCGTTTTTCGCCTGTCAGCAAAAATGAGCTTGGTGAAATAGAGATTGAAATTTCAGTACTTACTCCTTTGCAGAAAATTTCTTCAATAGATGAAATTGAAATCGGTCGTGACGGAATTTACATTGTAAAAGGCGGTGATAGCGGAACATTGCTTCCCAAAGTAGCATCTGATAATGGTTGGTCTAAGCTGGAATTTCTTGAATATTGTAGCAAATACAAAGCCGGAATCGGCACAGACGGCTGGAAAGAAGCAGAATTATTCATTTATCAGGCGATTGTCTTTTAATGTCAAATTTTTTTTGTCACTCCGACGACAGGAGGTGTCTATACGTTGGTAGGTTTTGTAGAGTTCGAGACTGTTTAGTAAATCCTCACAGTGACCTAGAATTGTTTCAAAGTCCATACGAGGAGGCATGACGAACAAAACGAATAATTTATTTTATAAAGCAAAATATTACTCATTGTACAACCAAGATTAAGCATCAAATACATACAAAAAGTTTAAATTACTTTGTGTTTTTTGTTTCTTTGTGGTAAAATTTTTAAATATGAAAAAAAATATCCTTTCTATTTTAGTTGTTTTAGCCGTTGTTTTTACTGTTAAAGCACAGACAGTTACAGTTGTTTTTCCAAACGGAGGAGAACATTTTACCCAGGAAGTTGCAGCTCCGCACAACATAATGTGGACAAGTACAGGAATCACAAATTTTAAAGTGGAATATTCCACAGACAATGGTTCAAGCTGGACTACAATTGCAGCTGATACTATCACAAATTATCTCGATTGGGCGCCTCCTGCAACAATAACTGACCTATGTCTGATAAAAGTTTCTGACGTAACTGAAACATATTCAGATGAATCAGACGCTGTTTTTTCAATTGTCGAAAGTCATAATTATTATGCTGAATGGAGCACTTCGATTGGAAATTTCAGGGCGATGCTTCATAACGATATTATTCCGATTGCTACGCAAAATTTTATAAATCTGGCAGAAAGAAATTTTTACCAAGACCTTATTTTTCATCGTGTTATAGAGGGTTTTATGATTCAGGACGGTTGTCCGCTTGGCAATGGAATGGGAGACCCGGGTTATGAATTTGATGATGAAATTTCTCCTTTGTTAACACATTCTTTTCCAGGTGTTTTGGCAATGGCAAATGCAGGACCAAATACTAACGGTTCCCAGTATTATATCACTGTTGATGAAACATCTTGGCTTGATGGAGGTTACACAATTTTTGGAAGAATAGTTGATGGCATGGACGTTGTTTACGCAATCAGCGAAGTAGCAACTGATGGAAGCGATAAACCGCTTGTTGATGTTGATATTTATTCAGTTACCATTTCTGATTATTTACCTAATTTAGCCATAAATTATCCAATTGGCGGTGAAAGTTTTATAGAAGGCGATACCGTGGTGATTCAGTGGAGTAGCGATTATGTCGCAGATTTAAAAATTGAATTTTCTATTGATAATGGTTCTTCTTGGGAATCAATAATAGATAGTATTCCGGCTGATTTTTCTGAGTTTATGTGGATTGTTCCGGCAGATTTTTCTGCAGAATGTTTAATTAGGGTAGAGGATATTCAACACGCTTCAATTATTTCAATGCTGGTAGTTCCATTTGAGATAAGAGTTAAGCCTGTAAATGTTACAAGAATTGAACTTTACGAAGGTGTTACGCCTAATCCGGAGAATCCCGAAAATATTGTAATGCCTTCAAAACCATTACGATTTAAAGTAAAATTGAAGAACGATTTTGATCAGAATTTAACCGGATTAAGCGCTTCTTTGTCTTCTACTGTTGCTAATGTAAACATTGATGAAGTTACAGTTTCTTCTTTAAATCAGTCTGATGAGGTTTGGACAGACGATTATTTTGAAATAGTACTACCTGATGTAATGCCCACCATTTCTGAAATTCCAATAGTTATTTCTGTTTCAGCAGATAATGTGGCAGATGAAATTTGGTATAGCGCATTTAAAATACCTGTTCTTTCTTTAGGTGTATTTCCACAGTTAGACGATAATAATATTCCTGATAGTGACGGAAATGGAAATGGAATAATTGAACCTGATGAAACCGTTGAGGTTGTTATTAAAATTGCAAATAAAAGCACCGACACATGTTATCATGTAATAGGACAATTATGTTCAACAACAACATTTATCAATGTTTGGAATAATCAACAAGGAGCAGACCGAATTGTATATGATACAGTTGCTTACAATAATTTTAATCCAATTATACCTGGTACATCTAATAACGAGCCTGCTAATGATTATGTTTTTGATTATACTGCAAATCAGATTGTTTATGTTCCATTACTTTTGAAAGCATTTGGGTTTGTCAACGGAGAAGAAGGTCCTGATTTTGAAACAGGTGGAGTAAAAATGATTTGGGGTATTCCTCATAATTTAAACACTACTTATCCCTTAATAAATCAGGTAGTTGTTAATCAAAATACTTTTTTTAATATTGTTGAGAACCCAACAAATGGGAATGTTCGTTTTTCTTATTTTTCGGAAGAAAATACATCAAATTTTGATGTGGAAATTTACGATGTTAATGGGAGATTTATTCTTTCAGAAAATTATAATTATGTGTTAAATTCTACATATAAATTAGATTGCACACAATTGGATAAAGGTATTTACATTATGTCTGTAAAAACTAAAGATGGAAATTTAAGCCAGAAGTTGGTTATTGAGTGAAAAATCTATGTTATTACGTGAAATGAAGCAATCTTTATATGGCTAGAGATTGCTTCTTTTCTTTTTATGAAAAAAAATAACAGAAATAAGAGTTCAGGATTACGTTAAATTTGACACCAAAGATAAAAATTTATATATTTGAACCAAAATTAAAGCAATGGAAAAATTTACAGGAACAG
>JAFGUD010000035.1 GCA_016938685.1 Bacteroidales bacterium
AAGTTATGGGTTTTACGTTTTTTGTCAACAGTATGCACAGAAAGGCACGGAAGAGTTTGACGGTTTTTACATTTTATTAACCACAGATGAACGCAGATTTTCGCAGATGGGTTGTGTATGTTTATACCAGCAGAATAATTATAGATGAGGATATTCATGGAAAACATTAAATTATTCGGAATAATTATACTTGTTTTAATTTATGCAGCTGTAATGAGAACAAGATGGCTTTCAGACGATCCCAAACAAAATTTTGTTGAAACATGCGGGACTTTTCTATTTTTCGGCATACTTGGTTTTCTGATTTTATTACTTACCGGGAAATTGTAAATGTGTAAAAAAACACACAAATCATTAAAAACTAAATACCATAATAAACACAAAAAAGAAATAATTAGTATCATTCAGGATACATATTTTGAAGAATTATAAAAAGTTAACAAACAACAGGTATTTAAACCATTTGAGAATGATCATGATTTTTTAAAATTACGTTGTAATAATTTCTTAAACAAGAATTTAATATTTTGCAATAAATCACTGGGATATGATTACCCTATATGCCAGCATAGTTGTCGCCTAGAAAAATAAAAGGAGACAACTATTATGAAGTACAGCAGCCGAATTAAGTCAAGTGTATTAACAAAAGTGTTACCCCCGCAAAACCGTAGTATTTCGGAAGTAGCGAGAGAAAGCGGTATAGCCGATCAGACAATTTACAACTGGAAAAAAGCAGTTGAAAATGGAACACTGATTTTGAATGATGTATTGAGTCCAAAACAATTAAATCAGACAGAAAAATTAAATCTGCTGGTTGAAAGCAGAAATATCAGCGAAGAAAATTTCGGAACATGGCTGAGAGAAAATGGACTCAAAAGTGATCATTTAAAATTATGGCAGCAGGAGTTTATTACGATGGAAAATGTTAATGAAAAAAAATACAGAGAAGAAAATGCTAAATTAAAAAAGGAAAATAAAGCGTTAGAAAAGGAATTATTGCGCAAGGAAAAAGCACTGGCTGAAATGGCAGCCCTCATGACTCTTAAAAAAAAACTGGAGAATTTCTGGGAGGAAGAGGGAAAATGATTCCGGTGGAAACGAAGAAATTCATTCTGGATGTAATACAGGAAGCAGTCCATTCCGGCGCAAGATTAATCAAAATATGTGAGCTTCTTCAAATAAGCAGGCGTACAATTCAAAGGTGGAAAAACGAATGCCGTGAAGATGCCAGAAAAGGAGCTGCAAAACATGTAGCTAACAAATTGAGTCAAAACGAACGGAATGAAATAATAAAAATAGCATGCAGTGAGCCGTATTTCGATCTCACACCATATGAAATTGTACCCTTAATTGCTCAAAACGGCATATATTTGGCATCTGAAAGCACATTTTACCGTATTTTTCGTGAAAACAGCCTGCTGCAGCTTCGTGTGAACAGAAAGCAGTCATCACGCAAATCCAAGCCTGATGAGCTTAAAGCAACAGGACCTGATCAGGTCTATAATTGGGATATTACATACATGAACAGTAATATCAGGGGGAAGTATTTTTATTGTTACACGATTATTGATATATGGACCCGTAAAATTATTGGATGGGAGATACATGAGGAAGAAAGTGCAGAACATTCATCACGGCTGTTCAAAAAACTGAGTGACGAAAAAAATCTGAAAGGACTGCACCTGCATTCAGATAACGGCGGCCCGATGAAAGGAGCAACTATGCTTGCAACATTGTACAGCCTGAATATCATTCCGTCGTTCAGCCGTCCGAGAGTGAGTAATGATAGTCCGTACATAGAATCATATTTCAAAACACTTAAAACAATGCCTTCGTATCCGGGCTGGTTTGCAACTATTGAAGATGCTATCGAGTGGATGGAAAAATTTGTGTGTTGGTACAACAATGAGCACCTGCATTCCTCAATCGGATATGTAACTCCTGTACAGAGAGAAACAGGCGAGGATACAAAAATATTTGCCAAAAGAAATAAGGTACTGTTAAAAGCAAAATCAGAACATCCGGAAAGATGGAGTTCAAAAATCAGACAATGGAAAAAAATTGATGTTGTTTTTTTGAACCCTGATGACGAAAGAAAACAGATAAAAAACAATGCCGCATAATTTTTTCAAAAATAGCGACAACTTTGTTGACATAAAGCGTCTTTGACCTTATTGACTTTCATCAATTATTTGGCTAATATGTTAGAATGTAATTATAAAATACATATTTTTGGGAGGGTATAAATGAAGTGGAAAAATTTTTCAATCCAGACCAAAATTCTTCTCAT
>JAFGUD010000264.1 GCA_016938685.1 Bacteroidales bacterium
AACGGTCACTTGTAAGTTGTCGTTGCGGATTTCGGAGCTCGTTCCTGTCCGACAGGACGGAACGAAGTTGCGAGAATCCAGCGAACGACTCACCACGAATGCCGCAATGCAATTTACAAATTGTTAACGGCTGGCATTTAATCCTTTTTATATTTCTCAGCTAATAATATTTTTGTTTGCATATTTAATTTATTCTCAATTCTTTGTAAGTCTTTGTATGAAATATTATGGAGTTTACAATGTTCGGCAACTTTGTACTTTATCAATTTTTGGGCGGTCATTGAAAATTGCTTTTCCTCAATTTTATTTGCAATTTCTTCAATTCGTAAATTTTTTCCATACCACATATTTATGCCTTGGCAAACAATAAATGATGCCGGTGTATTTTCTTTGATACTTACATTTTGAGATATGTTAATCAAATTACTTGAACCCAGCGAGTGAATTGCTTTTGTAATAAAACCATGTATAACCCCAAAATTTATATTCCAAAATATTGCTCTTGCAATTTTTTCAATTTTCTCAATGCTAAGTTTTTTCTCGGTCTCACTTTCTTTTTCTTCGATAATAATGTTCAGTCTTTCTTTAATAAATTCTACAATTTCTTTTTCAGCATCCTCATTCTTAATTATTTCTATAAATGATTTTAGAATTCTTAAATGAACCTTTAATCCTTGTTCGTAGATATATTCTAATCGATTCAAATCAAGTGAACCCGACCTGTTTTTTATAATAATCCCCATTACTTCTACGGTTTTAATACTTAACCGTAAATTGGTCGCTAAATCAGATTCTTCTTCTTCTTCGGGTTCATTTTTCTTTATATTGTTTTCATCATTGAGCTTTTCTTCTTTCTCTGATTTTTGAATTAATCGTTTTTCTCTTTCTTCCTCCGCTTGGTGTGTATACGAAGGCAAAACAGCTTGAATAATATTCTCCTCATGTTTGTCGAAAAATGACAATTCATCTGAATCTAAAGTAGATGGTTGATATTTTTCAAAAAGAATTTCTGCATTAAGTAAGAGTTCATCCAAAAGATAGTTCGATTTTGTATGATGAGCAATGAAAACAGTAATGTAAGCATTTTCATCTTTGTGCAGATTTGAAATAATCTTATTTATTAATTCCTTTTTACTATCAATGTGTTCGGAAATAAATTTGGCTACAAAAAAATAGAAAATGTATGTGTAGCAAAAGTTAAACTGGTTTAAAGTATCAAAACCACAAATATTTACATTACTCAACTTTGTTAATATTTCCTCGACAGGAATAGGCAAGTTGAAATTTGATTTATAGTAATTTAAAAACTTATCAAATTCAGTGCTTGACAAACCGCTTTCACTATTATCATAAATCCAAAAAGCAAGTTCTGTTAAAAAATTAGAATAAATATCAATCTGGTCGTTTCTTACACCTTCTTTTCTCAGATATAAATAAATCAATGCTTGATAACAATGCCCTTGAGAAGTAATTTCCTGGTCAAGCGGTTTTTGAATATCTTGAGCTGCAAGTAATGACAAAACAAAAAATGGATATGAAGGCATTATACCTTTTCCGAAAATAACACCTAAAGACCTTTCAATTAATTCTGTTTTTTCATCTAAACTCTGTAATAGATGATTTGGATTTATTTTAATTTGGGAAACTTCATTTATTTGAATCCATTTTTTTATTAATTCATTTCTTTCGAGAGCTGTAAATTCTCTAATTTTAACTTTACTATAATCCTTAATTAAATTTTGATTTTTGATATTAAGTCCAAAAATGTCATCAACAATTAAAACCTGAAAATTAAATACTTCAAATTGTTCAACATATTTTTCTTGATGTTTTGCGAAATGAAAATTGTCTACAATAGGAACAATCCTTTTTATATCAAATTCTTCATAGTTTTCATCCATGTATTGTTCTCCAAATGCTTTCTCGATATTTTTTAATGGACTTCCCAGTAATTTATTCTCATCATGCAAATAAACTGGTATCAAATTTAGCTCTCGATATAAGCGAAAAAGGACTTTGCAGAATGTGGTTTTTCCAGCTTGATTTTCGCCAGCGATAATTATTTTTTTAAACTTTAGTAAGTCATTTTTTATATTAGCTGAATTGTATTTTTGGGCTTGTTCTTTGTCATCGTAGATTTTAAGTTTTGGATAAACAAAAATATCATTGAGAAGTAGGATTTCTTTATTGTGATGCGATTTTGTCAATATATCTGCACTATCTAAAAAAGAATTGAATTGTTCAGATACTTGAAGTTTTTTAATCTTAATGATTGAATCGCAAACTTTTTTTAACCAATTAACTGCATCAACCCATCCTTCATTTTGGTCTTGATAAGAGGATATCGGTTTCCCAT
>JAFGUD010000265.1 GCA_016938685.1 Bacteroidales bacterium
AAAAAAAAGAGCTTGGATGGATGGAATTTTTGCAAAAGTTCAAAATTTGAGTCCTCCATTTATTTTTTCTAATGCATAATCCGGGTTTAACTGTGCATAAATCAAAAGTTGAAATATTTGATTTTAGTTTTTGCAAAACGTTGACGAAGTTTTAAACTTCTAAATATCAACTTATCATAAGTGATGCTTGCGCGAAGTGGAGACACAACAGTAAATTTAATTTATCATTTACCTTGTAATCCTTGTGACCCATATATCAATATGAGACCTTGATAAGTAACCCAAATAAGTAATTTAAAAATTATTCATTTGGGTTGTATTTTAATTAAAATATTTTTTTCTGTTCGGTTTCTTGTTCTAAGTTCAAGTTTTTATCCAGTTTTCGCACTTCTTTTCCTTTTGAAAATCTGTAACTTACCTGAAATAGAATCATATTTTTAATTACATTCAAATCTACAAAATTGTTTTCTTTATATAATGATGTTTCTGTATAACTTCCTTGATCAAAACTCACGCCCCATTCCAATGGTAAAGCATAAATTATCATAATATTTAATTTTTCGTTCATCAGTGGCTGTTGAAAAAACAGTCCCCAAAAATCGTTACCCCAAGTAACGTATCCTTGCCAAGTTAAGTGTTTTCGTAGTTGATTTTGATAAAAAAGACCAAACATGGTTTTATATTTTTTATTCATATAAAGCAAATTTGAGCTCATAACCCAATCTTTTAAATCATGCTTTTCGCCATTAAAATCTATTGCATCTTTAAAAAACCATGCATAATTCTGAAAAATAATTGGTCCTAACGGCAAAGTTAAACCTGCTTTTATACCATATTCTGTTCTTTTTGCTGCATTATCATAAGATAATTGCCATATTCCATTATCCTGAATATCAAGAACTTCAATAATTGCATTATTTGAAAAATTATAATAAGGTTCAAGAGACAACAAACCTCCCATTACATTTATTTTTGTCGAAAATTTTTGTTCTACTTCCGGCGCTAAGTCAGGATTTCCGGTAGAAATTGTCTGAAAATCAACTATTGTTGTAAATGGATTTGTTTGACTAATTGTAGGATATTTTGAACTAGAACGATATTTGAGTTTTATATCCAAATATTGTGGAATATTAAACCTAATATCTACGTGTGGTTGATAAATCCAATATGGTTTTTTTATATTATCATAGGAAACAATCGTATTTTCTGTTGCCATTCCTAACTTAACACTAAATTTATCAAAAGGACTATATGAAAAATACGTGTAAAATTGATTCCTTAATTCTTGATAACCAAAGCTTTGTGATGATTCATCGATAGTTCCATAATTATAGATGTAATTATTATCAAGAATTTTCCAGGTATTACCATAGCCAATGTTTACACCAACTTTTTTACTGAAATTATGATTAAATTCTGTATTAAAAGTAGAATACTGTTTTGAATCTTCGCCATGTTGAATTGTTTCATAAGATTCTTGTGTTAAAAAATTCTGCGTTTCACTTTGATAAACTGAAAATGTGTAAGAAACATTCAACGAATTTTTATCATTATAATTCCCGACATAAAAAACAGAGTTATTAAAAGTTTTTGAACCAGATTTTGATAAAGTAGATGTATTAAAATCGTTTATTTGAACACTGTCGATGGTTGTAAGAACATTGTAGCCACCTAAATTTCTGTTTCCTTCCAAAGGTGAAAAAGTACCGCTGGCTTCGTAACTAAATGTGTTTTTTGGTGATAAATAATAATCAACCCCTGCATTCACATTGTGATTCATCATAAAGATTTCAGCATTAAAAAGCTGATTTGCAGGAACTAAATATTCAACAAACATGGTATCGCCATATTTTTGGATTTTTGTGTTTTTAATCTGAAACTGAGAATAAGACAAAGAATAACCTAAATAAACATTTATTTTTCGTTGTGTTATATTTAAGCTTGCGTTATTATAGCCAAAAGGGAAAAGTTCAACATCAGGCTGAAAAGGCATTGAAATATTAAATGTGGACAAAAACAGATCTGTTCCTTTATAATTTGATTTCAAAACTACATTTATCACGGCAGTATAACCTTCCAAAGCATATTTTCCGCTTGGATCTCTTATTATTTCAACTTTTTGAAGCCTATCCGGGTCAAGATTTTTAATATAATCTGCATCTTTTTCAACTCCATTTACAATTATGATAATATTATCGTCATTATCAACAGTAATTTTGTTGTTGTACCTATCAAAATGCAAACCTCCAATTTTATCAAGCACATCGTAAGTATTTGCAGCTCCGTTTTTCATTTCTGATGTCACAATTTTAACATCTTTGTCTATTTTCAACATATAACTTTCACCTTCAACTGTTATCTCATCAAGCATATTTTCATCAGGACTTAATTTATAAACATCTAAAAATTTACTCTCTGTAAGAGTCAACAAATCAGTTGTGTCCGGCATATATCCAAACTGGCTGAAAACAAATTTATACGCTCCTTTGTCCAAAGAAAGGTTAAAATACCCATCTTCGTCTGTCACACTACTCACAACCATACTGTCTGCTGCATTAAAAGTAAAAACGTAAACAAATTCCATTGGATTTTTAGTAATTTCATCTTTTATTTGACCTGAAATCTCAACTTTTTGAGAATATAAAATCATATTGGTTAGCAAAATGACAACAACAAAAACAATTTTCTTCATAACAAATATTTTAAGTTAATAACCTAAGACGTTTAAACTATGTTAAAGTTACAACGATTGTAAAATAATGCAAAAAAAAACTCCCTCTGGGAGTTTTTTTATTAAATGATTTATTTTTATTGAGCCACAGGTGGAGTAAAAACTCTTGCTTTAGCTTCCCTGTCAAGCATAAATAATCCTGAACCTTTACCTTCGACTAATTTTAATTGTTGCAACAATTCATCTACATTAGCTTCTTCTTCTACTTGTTCATCAACAAACCATTGAAGAAAGCTTACGCTAGCATAATCTTTTTCTTCGTGCGCAACTGACATTAAATTATGAACCAAACTTGTCACATGTTTTTCATGTTCAAATGTCGATTCAAAAACATCTATTATATCTTTCCATTCTGCCTGAGGTTTTTCAATTGCATCAAGAACAACTTTACCACCACGTTCTATTACGTATTGATAGAATTTCATGGCATGAAACATTTCTTCCTGATATTGAATATTCATCCAATTTGCAAAACCATTCAAGTTGTTTTCAGATAAATATGAAGACATTGATAAATACAAATAAGCCGAATAAAATTCAGCATTTATTTGTTTATTATACTCCGATTGCATTTTTTGTGTTAACATAACTTTTATTTTATTTTTTTACAAAGTAAAAAAAAGTGCTTGGCAATACCAAACACTTCTTTATAAATAATCTATATTTCTCCTTTCTTTTTCAAAAGGATTCTAACTGCTTGAAAGGCAACAAAAATAAAAACCGGCCAAGCTAAGTACCATAATAAAGCTATTGAATGTGACATATTTTTCAAATTAATGATTAATAAATAATAAAAACAATTTACAATTAAACACCAAAAAACCAACAACTAATTATTAGTTATTAATTATAAACTGTTAATTGCTAATAAGCCATTGTATCGTTATCAATATCGTCCTGATTGATTTTTTTTCGAGTCAATGAACGCCATGCGTACCAAATATATGCAATTACAAATGGTACAGCTAGAGAAACATATCCCATAACAACCAATGTAAATCTACTTGAAGACGAATTAAAAATTGTCAAAGAACTCTGTAAATCGACAACAGATGGATAATAAGCTGTATTATTAAATCCGGCAATCAAAAACAGACCTAACACAGCCAAAACTGTTCCGGCACCTGTAAACCAAAAAGCACTTGATTGACCTTTAATAGCTCCTTTGAATATTCCAAATAAAACAAGTACAACTCCAGCTAGGAATACAATTAATACCATAGGCATTTGTAATAAATTATGCAGGTACTTGAATTTTTCCATAAAAACTTCTCCTGTTTCGGGATTTACGGCAAAACCTTCTTTTGTAAGAATTAAACCTAAAAACAATAAGAAAAATACCAAAAACAAAACAGAACATTTCATCAAAGCTTTTTTAGCTCTTTCTTTTAATTCTTTTGTTTCAACCGCAAACATAAAATACATATTCCCTAATACTCTTGAAAGCGCAAAAACAGCTAATCCAAGACTAAGATTTGTTATATTTAAAGCAGCTTCTAAACCATGAGCCTTGGTTGTCCATTGAGAAATAATTTCTCCGCTGGCAATATTGCCTTTATCAACTATGAAATTTGAACCTGTAAAAAATGTTCCTACTGCTGCTCCTATAAGCACTGTACTCAACACACCATTAATTAATAAGAATGTGTCATAAGTTTTAGTTCCTAAAAAGTTAGCAGCTTTTGTTCTATATTCATAAGAAACAGCCTGAATAATAAAACTAAACAGAATTATCATCCAAACCCAGTATGCTCCTCCAAAACTTGTTGAATAAAACAAAGGGAATGATGCAAAAAAAGCACCTCCAAAAGTTACCAAAGTGGTAAAAGTTGTATCCCAACGTCTTCCTACTGCGTTGATAAGTATAGAGCGCTCTTTATCATTTTTGGCTAATTGCCATACTAAAGTTTGTCCACCTTGAACAAACGTCAAAAACACAAATATAGCTCCAAGTAGCGAAACTACTATCCACCAATAGTGTTGTAAAACTGATGTATCTAATGCTTCAAACATAATTTATTCCTCCTCTTGATTTAAGTTTGGTCCTTTTTTAATTAATCTAAACATAATTCCAAGTTCGGCAATTAACAAAGCTGTAAAAATTGCAGCGAAAAGGAAGAAAGTAGTTTGTACAGTACCTGCTGTTAAATGCGAAGTTGCAACATGAACAGGTAATACATCTTGAATAGCCCAAGGTTGACGACCAACTTCTGCGACAACCCAACCTAACTCAGAAGCCAGATAAGCTAAGAAAATATTAAGAATAGATAATCTCAAAAGAAGTTTATTCTTGCCAAATTTATCTTTGTATGCTAAGAAAGCAATTATCAATGTGATTAGAATAAAATAAAATCCAAGAGCAACCATAATGTGGAACGCATAAAATGTTATTCCAACAGGAGGTACAAGTTCTGCTTTGTCTTCAAAGTAACCATATCCAAAATCGCCAAAGTGCTCATCAAGAACAACCTTGTGTTGTTCTGCAAGTGCAATATCTCCATTTGCCATTGCATCTTTATAATCTCTTAAAGCCTGAATAGCAATTTTTCCATTTGCCATTCTTTCGTCATAAGAAACAATTCCTTGTTCCATATTTCCGTCCATTAAATCATTTATTCCCGGAACAAAACCATTAAAATCTCTAGTCGCTAAAAAAGCTAACATTCCGGGCATTTTAATACCAACAGCATCTTCTCCGTCTTTTGCAATACCCATTAAAACCAAAGAAGCTCCTTCGGTTCCCTGATATAAACCTTCCATTGCAGCAAGTTTCATAGGTTGAGTTTTTGCAACATTATACGCCGAACCATCTCCGGTAACAGCAACCATAATTGATGCAAGAAAACCAAATACAGAAGCAACTAAAACACTTCTTTTTGCAAATTTAGTGTGTCTGTTTTTTAATAAATACCAAGCAGAAACACCAATTACAAAAAATGCAGCAAGTAAATATGCTTCTGTTATTGTGTGCATAAATTTGTTAACAGCAGCTTCTGAAAAAACTACGTCAGCAAAATTTACCATCTCATTTCTGGCAGTATCAGGATTAAAAGCCATTCCCTGAGGAGATTGCATCCATGCATTTGCAACTAAAATCCAAACTGCGGACAGATTTGTTCCAAATGCTGTCAACCATGTAGAAATCATGTGGAATTTTTTATTGACTCTGTTCCAACCAAAAAACATGACAGCAACAAAAGTAGACTCAAGGAAGAAAGCAAAAATACCTTCGATTGCCAATGGAGCACCAAAGATATCGCCAACAAACCAGGAATAATTAGACCAGTTTGTTCCAAATTCAAATTCAAGAATAATACCTGTTGCTACACCAATAGCAAAGTTAACTCCAAAGAGTTTCATCCAAAATTTTGAAGATTCTTTCCACTCTTCCTTTCCGGTTCTAAAATACATTGTGTGCATATAAGCAACAATGAAACTCAGCCCTAAAGTCAGTGGCACAAAAATCCAGTGATAGATGGCCGTAAGAGCAAATTGAGCTCTTGACCAATCAACTAAAGCAGTTAATAAATGTTCACTCATAATGTTAAGGGTTTGTTAATTGATTTATAACGTGTTCGCTTTTTTGTTTATCTGTATCGTAACGTTCACTAAGGTAGTCTTGAAAAAAGAAGACTTTTAAAATTCCAAACATAATAACAAGCTTGATTGCAATAATAAGAGCAAGTCTTTTAGGGTATTTCCCCATATTACTAAAGCTGTCGATGTAAAATCTGAAAACTTTTTTGAGCATGAATTTTTGTGTTAAAATTATACTAAATAGTCTAAAATAAAAACAAAAGTAAAAAAAGATTTTTAATTAAACAAAAAGATTTTTTTGTCTTATTTAGCATTTTTTTTCAAATTAATATTTTAATTTGTATTTCATAACCCCAAGAAATATCGAATAAATTTTAAATGTTAAAAAAATTTTTGGAACAATTTTTTTTTTTATCTTTGTGCATTGAATTAATAACTTTAAAAATTAAGAATTATGAAAAAATTTCTACTCTTATTCGTTGCTTTTGCACTTTCTTTGAGCTTAAGTGCTCAAATCACAAAAAATTTTGAAGATCAAAATTTAACATCAGGTGGTTGGACTGCTGTTAGTGTAACTGGTGATCAAGTTTGGACTGTTCCTTCAACTACATACGGACACAATGATACTTATTGTGGTAAAATGACAGGTTACGACGGAGCTTCTTTTGAAAACGAAGACTGGTTTATTTCTCCTTCTTTTAATGCTGATGAAGCTACAGGATTATCATTAGAATTCTGGAATGCAAAAGGATACACAGGTGATCAACTTGTAGCATATTATTCTAATGACTATAATGGATCTGACGTTTCAGGTGCAACTTGGACAGAAATTACAGGAATAACTTGGCATGACGGCGTTACATTTTGGGAATGGACAAATTCAGGTACTATTGACTTATCTTCTTTAACAGGTACAAGTGTTTATATTGCTTTCAAATATACTTCTAACACTACTGAATCTACTACTTGGGAACTTGATGACATTACTATTTCTGGTGTTACTTCTACAAAAGAAGCTACTCAATCAAAAATCTCTGTATATCCTAACCCTGTTGTAAACACACTTTACATTACTGAAAATGCAAATGTAACTGTTTATAATATTACAGGTGCTGAACTTATGTCTGCAACTAACACAAATACTATCGACGTTTCTAACTTAGAAACTGGTGTATATTTTGTACAAATTGCTACTGTTGAAGGAACAACTACTCAAAAAATTATTAAAAAATAATTTTACATATAATTTAAAAAAGCCCGACTTGTTCGGGCTTTTTTTTGATTTTGTTTAGCGAATGTATTTTCCTCCTAATAAACTAATATTCAAACTTATATGAATTTTCTTGTGTCGTTTTAGAGCCAATTATATAGATTGTTTTAGCCAAATAATATTGTTAATCTTGTTTATTTCAAGCATTAAATCAATAATAAAAGACGAAAGCTGTTCTATAAATTTTTTAGAGTATAAACTTTCAATAAACTGAGTGCTAAATTGAAAATATTGTTCTAAAGTTTGAACATGCTCTTCACAAATTAAGCTGTTTTTGGGAATGCTTGAATATTTGAACAATTTGTGTTTATTCACTAAATCATCAAAATCCGCAATAATCTGGTTAAAATTTTCGATTTTACCAATTCTCTCAATGTTTTTTATACTATCCTCACCATTATCCGGATACTTGAACAACTCTATAATTCCGCCAATTTTAACAAAAATATTATTCTGCTTAACAAACACATAAATTGAAACAGAATTGTTCTTTTTACTTTCATCAAAAACATACGATAATTTAGCAATCATTCGACCTTTGCGCTTCACAAATTTGAGAGGAGATATAATTTTTGATTCTAGAACAGGTAAAAGTTGCTCGTTTAACGCGTATAAAACTCGAACATTATTTATTTCAATCTTTGGTCTAAGATCAATTTTCACACTTGTAACCGAAATATAATCAATAACTTCTGAAATAATTTCATTCAAAGGTTGGTTTGCTTCAGCACAAACTTGTTGCATGAGCTTAAAAACACTGACAATATTAAAAAAATGCCGTTTAAGATAATTTGATTTTAAACAAAATTGGTGCAATATTTTTTGCCAATCTTCTGTTAATCCAAAATTTTCTGAATCATTAGATATTTCGTCAGAAATTAATTTCAAAGAATACCTTTGAGCAAATTCTTTATTCCAACTTTCAAAATCGGGGTTATCGGACAATAGATTCAATACAGAAGGAAAAGCAACTTGTAGCGAAGCTAATGAAAACAAAATCAATTTTTTTGGAGAAGTTAAACTGCTTTCTTTTTCTGCTACTTTGTTTTTTGAATGATGAAGCAAATTTACAAACGAAAGAATATTGACAAGTCTTTTGATGCTTCGTGGATTTGCTCCAACACTCATTCCTGCAAAAGAAGCAATTGTTTTTACAAAATACTCATTATTTGCTTCTTCTGAGTTTATTACACCAACCGCTAATAAAGATTCTTTCAAAAAATCGTCAATAATATAAGATTGAACCGGCATCTGAAATGGTAGTTGAATAATTTTATCGAAAAAAGAACGAAATTCTCTTTCGTTATTGTCATTCATTTCTCCAAACTTATGCTTTAAACCTTTTACAACAACCTCATAATCAATAGCTAAAACGAAAACGCAATTATCAATGTCGAAAATATTTTTCAATAATTCTAAAATTGTGACAGCCACAGTTGGTTCTATTCTGTCCAAATCGTCAATAAAAAAAACAAATGCTTTTTTTGTAATCCCTTTTTCAATATTTTTTTCGATTACCTGACTTACAAGCTCATTCAACTTATCTCTTAAATCACTGATGTTAAATTTTCCGGTATTATTTTCAGAGAAAAAAGTGCTGTCAATATCCCCGGCGGCTTGTTCACTAAGCTGAGAAACAGCTGTTTTCATAGCAATTTTTGTTAATCCCTTAAAAATATTTTTTCCAACACTATAGACCTCACTAATCAATCTTTTAAATTTTTCGGGATGTTCCTTTCTTGAAATGTCAATAACTTGCTCGATTAGTGAAGAAATTATTTCAATAAATATACTTTCATCATTTTTTAACAATGCAAAATGCCAAGTATTTAGCCAAATACCATAAAATTCGCCGGTTTTGTTTTTGCACAACTTAGCGTCTAATCTATTCATCAAAGAAGTTTTGCCACTGCCCCACTCTCCTTGCAAAGCCACTGTAATAGGCATTTCACTGCTGTTAATAAAATTACACAAAGCCATTTCAAAAGACTTCATTTGAAGCTTATCTTCTTCAAAACTTCTCAAAGGAATATCTACAATCCCTGTAATATCTTTATTCATTTTATCTCATTATTTTTTAATAATATCAATAAGCAAAATCAAACTAGAATATGTTTCATTTCCCTCAAAAAAGTAAAAATATTTTTTTTACACTTAATGTCAAAAAAAACTTTGGATTTATTTTTGTTTTCTTTATTTTGCCACAAAATTAGCAACAAATATTATGTTTAAAAATATACTATTTTCAATATATTTAGTTTTTTTGTCGTCTTTTATATTTGCTCAGAATATTGATTTTCAACAATACACAAAACAAGACGGACTTTCGCAAAGCGTTATAATCTGTTCTTTTCAAGACTCTTATGGCTTTTTATGGTTTGGTACTCAAAACGGATTAAATAGATTTGACGGTTACGAATTTAAAACATTTCTTCATGATCCTTTTGATTCTACAACTATTTCAAACAATTGGATTTTTTCAATTATTGAAGATAACAACTCCGATTTGTGGATTGGAACAAAAGATGGACTTAATAAATTAAACAGAAAAACCGGAAAATTTGAACGAATTTTATACAAAAGTAAAGTTGAAACAGAATCAAAAGACATTACTTACGGTCTTTTCAAAACCCAAAATGGCGACATTTTAATCAACGATGAACTTTTCTTTTATCGATACAATTCCGAAAAAAATGAATTTAAAAGATATCAAAATAAGCTATGTAATGATTTCTCTGTAAAAGATTTCACTCTTCCAATTATTGAAGATAGAAATGGTTTTATTTGGATAGCAACCACTCAAGGTCTTGCCAAATATAATCCCGAAAATAATTATTTCAAAAATTTCACTATTGAAAATAAAAAAATAGGAGGTAACTTCATTTATTCTATTTTTGAAGATAACAATGGAACTATTCTATTTGGAACAGAAAACGGATTAGAGAAATACAATGCAGAAACTGAAAATTTTACTCATATTAATTACAGTGATTATATAACATCAGGAGATAATACTATTTATTCGATTACACAAGATGCAAAAAATAACTACTGGATTGGAACAAACAATGGACTTTTGAAGATGAATGTTTTAAAATCAGGAAAACTAAAATTTTCTGATTTTACTACTCAAAATTCATTTCTCTCGCACAACATAGTTTATTCATTACTAATTGATAAAACCGAAAATCTTTGGGCCGGAACACTAAAAGAACTTTCTAAAGCAGATCTGAAACCTAAAAAATTTAAACTTTATCAAAGAAACAATACTTCAGAATCAGTTGATTTTTTGGACAATCTTATAGCTTCGATATACAAACAAAACGACAGCATTATTTGGGTTGGGAACTGGGGGAAAGGACTAAATATTTTTAATAGAAATTCCGGAGAAATAGAATATTACTCAACAGAACAGACAGGTAAAAATCATATTCTAAACGATTTTGTTCACTGTATTTTTAAAAATAACCTCGGCGATATTTGGATTGGCACTCGAGATGGACTGCTAGCTTATAATCCTGAACAAAAATTATTTATCCGATTAAATATTTTTTACGATAATAATAAAATTCTAAACCTTGAAAATCAACGAATACTGACAATTATTCAGGACTTTGAAAATAATTATTGGATTGCAACAGATCATGGAGTTTATCACTTTGATGAAAACATTATTCCAATTGAAAACTTTACCTCAGAAAATGAAACAAATAAAATAACCGGAAATCTAATTTATGATTTACTTGAAGACTCAAATCACAATATTTGGTTTGCAAGTTCAACCGGTTTAAACAAATATGACAGAAACACAAAAACAATCACTCAAATTATTCGTAACGACAAAGAAGACAATACGTTATGCGACAATTTTGTAGTTTCTCTTTGTGAGGATAATATAGGAAATATTTGGATAGGAACCCAATCTGGAGCTAATTATTACAATCCAAACGAAAATACATTTGAGCATTTTTCAACGCACAACGGATTGCCGGATAAGTTAATATATGAAATTTTGATGGATAAAAACAATGACATTTGGTTTGCAACAGGTTTCGGATTGGCACGACTTGATTCAAAAAGCCATGAATTTGTTAATTATTCTTTGTTCGATGGTATTCAAAGTGTAGAATTTAATCTAAATGCAGTTTACAAAAGTCCTGATGGCGAAATTTTCTTAGGAGGAATGAATGGTGTTAATTCATTTTATCCGGATTCTATCTTTTTTAACAGAAATATTCCTATCATTCAATTTACCGATTTTATAGTGAAAAATAGTGATGGAGACCGGTATATTTCAGTCACAACAACAAATGAAGTAAAATTATCAAGAAAAGATTATGAATTTACAGTAAAATTTGCTGCTCTCGACTTTACTTTTCCGCAACTAAACCAATATGCTTACAAAATGATTGGAATAAATGAGGATTGGGTAGAAATAAAAGAACGTAATTTTGTTACATTTTCAAATCTACCACCCGGAGAATATACATTAGTCGTAAAAGGCTCAAATAATGATGGAACTTGGAATGAAGAAGGGAAATCACTAAAAATAATTATAAAACCTCCTTTTTGGCAAACAACCTTAGCGTTTATTTTTTACGCTATTTTATTAGTTGTTATTATATATTTAGTGATAAAATTCAGAGAACGCAATCTAATAAGAGAACGAGAAATTCTTGAAGAGAAAGTAGTTGAAAGAACAGCTATCATTCAGGAACAAAAAGCAAAAATTGAAAAAGCGCATACAGAAATCACAGATAGCATTTCTTATGCAGCAAAAATACAAGCTGCTCTATTACCTCATCAAGACAACTTAAAAAATATATTTTCTGAATATTTACTCATTTATTTACCAAAACATACAGTTAGTGGTGACTTTTTTTACACAAAAGAAATAAATAATTTTAAGGTTTTTCTTGTTGCTGATTGCACAGGACATGGTGTTCCAGGGGCTTTTTTGAGCATGTTGGGAGTTTCTTTACTAAACGATATTATTCCACGTCAGGAAATTACAAACGCAAGTCAGATTCTTGAATTGATGAGAACAATGGTTAAAGAAGTGTTACAACAATCAGATATTTTTGTTCTTACTCAAGACGGACTAGATTTAGCTTTGTGCATTTACAATACAGATACAAATCAATTACAATATTCAGGTGCTAACAGTTCAATGATTCTTGTTAAAGATAAAGATAAATTTAACACTCAAAAAGCGATTGAAAATCCTGATAAAATGCGGATTTTTGAGACAGACAATTCGTCAAAAATTTTAGTTGAATTTTTACCAACAAATAATCCTATTGGAATTTTTGTTAAAGAAGTTCCTTTTAGAGACTGTTTCATAGAACATGAAGAAGATAACGTTTATTATTTATTTTCAGATGGATACGCTGACCAATTTAGTGAAACACATCAAAAATACACTAAAACCAGATTCAAAACATTGATTATCAATAATTCAAATTTACCATTAAAAGAACAACAAGTTAACTTTGAAAAAGAACTAGCAAATTGGAAAGGAAACACAAGACAAATAGATGATATTCTAATTTTAGCAGTTAAAATTTAATTCTAATTTATCAATTTACAATTTAAAAAATGAGCAAAATATATACAAAGGGCGGTGATGATGGAACAACCTCATTACTAAGCGGGAAACGTGTTTCTAAATATCATCCAAGAGTTGAAGCATACGGAAATGTTGACGAACTAAGTTCAAATATAGGTTTGCTAAGAGGTCATAATATCTCAGAAGAAATAAAACAAGAATTGCAGTGTATTCAACAAACTTTGTTTGATATTATGGGGCTTTTAGCTTGTGACCAAGGAAAATATGTTGACAAACTTAATCCTGTAGAAGATTCTTCTATTCAATTTTTAGAAAAATCCATTGATAAAATGACAGCTAAATTGCCTCCATTAGCTAATTTTGTGCTTCCGGGAGGTATTATTGAAGTTGGTATGGCACATGTTTGCAGAAGTATTTGTAGAAGGGCAGAAAGAAGAGTTGTAGAGTTTGCAGATATGGAACCGGTTGAATCAAATATCATAATTTTCATAAACCGACTTTCTGATTATCTTTTTACACTTACCAGAAAAATAGCACAAGATGCCGGCTATGAACAAATAAAAACTAAATAGTTAATAGTGGATAGTTAATAGTGATTAGTGGATTGTGCATAGTGAATAGTTAATAATGCGAATTAAGAGTTAAAATACCTAGCAGAAAATCAGTGTCATAGGTGTTTATACCAAATTGTTAAAATAATTCCGAGAATTATTTTTTACAAGCAAGTAATGCCGATTGACTTTAAAACCGATTTTAAGAAAAT
>JAFGUD010000266.1 GCA_016938685.1 Bacteroidales bacterium
AAAACTCGAAAAACTCGAAAAACTCGAAAAACTCGAAAAACTCGAAAAACTCGAAAAACTCGAAAAACTCGAAAAACTCGAAAAACTTAACGAACTAAATTTAGAACATACAAAAACCTCATATTATGAATAATGACGAATTAATGCCCTTTCACATCGAAACAACGGATAATACCAAAAATTCGATAATAAAAGTAATAGGTGTAGGCGGTGGTGGAGGAAACGCCGTAAATAATATGTACGAACAAGGTATAGAAAACGTCGATTTTATCATTTGCAATACTGATAAACAAGTGCTTGACGCAAGCCCTATTCCAACTAAAATACAACTTGGATATACTTTAACCGAAGGTTTAGGTGCCGGAAACGACCCAAATCAAGGAAGAGAAGCCGCAAAAGAAAGCATACAAGAAATAATGCAAATATTGCAAAGTACAACAAAAATGGTTTTTATAGCTGCCGGAATGGGAGGAGGAACAGGTACAGGAGCTGCGCCAATTGTTGCTCAAGTTGCCAAAGAACTTAAAATCCTTACTGTTGGTATTGTTACTATTCCTTTTTTATTCGAGGGCGAAAGAAGAGTTAGACAAGCGATTGAAGGGTTGAATGAGTTAAAACAACATGTTGATTCAATGATTGTTATCAACAATGAAAAACTTATTGATGTTTACGGAGAATTGGAAATTACCGAAGCTTTCAAAAAAGCTGATGAAATTATTACAGTTGCCGCAAAAGGAATTGCTGAAATAATTACAAAACCCGGAACAGTAAACGTTGACTTTGCTGATGTGAAATCAGTGATGAAAGACAGCGGTGTT
Source organism: Bacteroidales bacterium (assembly GCA_016938685.1). Classification (GTDB taxonomy): domain Bacteria; phylum Bacteroidota; class Bacteroidia; order Bacteroidales; family JAFGUD01; genus JAFGUD01. Next base: position 819 of record JAFGUD010000266.1, read on the forward strand.
GCAGTTATGGGAACAGGTTTTGGCGAAGGAGACAAAAGAGCGATAAAAGCTGTTAAAAATGCTATTACTTCTCCGTTATTGAATAACAACGACATAAAAGGCGCAAAAAATCTTCTCGTAAATATAATTTCACCTAACGGTAATAAAATTTCTACAAACGAGATAAAAGAAATTAACGATTATTTGCAAGGAGAAGCAGGTTTTAAAGCAAACTTAATTTGGGGAATGACAATTGACGAAAGCCTTGACGAAGATAAAGCTTCTGTAACTGTTGTAGCTACTCAATTTGATGACAATATCATTCCAACAATTGAAGATATTTTGGGAGGTAAATCGAGTAGATATAATAAAAAAGAAAAAGACGACGACAAAGAAAATAACTCAGAACCTGAGAAAAAAAGAAAAACAGAGGAAGAAATTTCAGAGAAAATAAAAAACATCGAAAACCATAAGTTTGATTACACTGACGAAAACGTGGTTAACGATTTAGAAAAAACTCCTGCATACAAACGACAACAATTACTAATTGATTTTTCGACAAATAATTATAAAAACACAACTCGTTTTAAATTAAACAACGACAATACAAACAATTTTCTAAACCCAATGGTTGATTAGTTGATTGTATATAGGTAAATTATTTATATAGCTATAAATATTAAGGCGCTTTGTGTTTCTGCACAAAGCGTTTTTTTCTTCTTCTTAAATAAAAACGAGAAAATATTATTTTCAAAAAAACAGAAAAACAAATTACATCAAAAATTACATTGCCTTTTGAACATGAATATTTATATTTGAAATAAAACATTTGCTATGAAAAAACTATTTTTATGTGTTTTATTTTCACTAATTTTCAATTTTGTTGCCTTCTCACAAACTGAAAGTGTTTACTGCAAACAAAAAATAATTGAAGACATCAATTTTCTTATTCAGGATATAGAAAACATTCATCCTGAATCTTATCATTCCGTTAAAAAAGAAGACGTTGCAAGAAAAACGGATAGTATAAAAAAACTGTTGCCTGATTCGATAAATATTATTGAAGCATGGAAAATTGTGAATTTTATTATGGCAATGTACGAAGAAGGACACACATTCTGTATCCCACCTGAGAAAGAAATTGGAAATTTTCATCGTTTTCCGTTTACAGTTATTGCCGATAATGAACAAAACAATTTTATTGTTACCGGCTCTCTTTTCAAATCGGTTGAAGCTCCGCTAGGTGCCGAAATTATACGAATTAATGGAATTTCTTTTGATAGTATAATCGCATTTTTGAAGCCTAATGTAAGTTATGAAACCGAAGGCTTCTTTTATTTTCAGATTGCTAAACATTTTGATTTTGCAATATTTTCAATATTTGGAGCAACTGAATGCTTTGAATTAGAGATGATTATAGACAAAAAAAAGGTTTCAAAAAAGATAAAAGCAATTGATAATTTTGAAGAATTACAAAAACCAGATTACAATTTTTTAATTATTCAGGATTCAATAGCTCTTATAAGTATTAAAAGATTATCACACATTAAAGATTTTAAAAGATTTTTCAAAAGAACTTTTAAACAAATAAAAAGGGATAAAATTTCTAATTTAATTATTGATTTCAGAGGAAACGAAGGTGGAGATTCAAGAATTGGAGATGAATTGATAAAATATATTTCAAATCAACCTTTTTCGCAATACGAAAAAGCAATAGGTAAAATTAGCGAAATATCTAAAGCTCAACTAAAATACTCCGGTGAAGTTGGAGATTTATTAGAAGTTAAATTGTCTAAAAACTTAACAGAGCCTTATCCTGAAAACAAAAGATTCAGTGGTAAAGTTATAGTATTAATCGATGCCGGAACTTTTTCAAGCGGTGGTTCTACTGTTTGGTGCATTAAACACTACAATTTAGCGACTTTTGTAGGCGAAGAAACAGGCGGAACAGGAATGCATTTTGGATATCCTATAAAACGCTCATTGCCAAATACCGGTTTAAGGTATTTTGTTTCGCATATCAAATGGTATCAAATTGGGGCAGATGATAATTCAGTTCACGGCACAATTCCGGATTATGTTGTAATGCCCAATGCAAAGGACATTGCAGAAGGAAAAGACACTCAATTGAATTTTGCGATAGAATTGTTTAATCATTAACAACTATTGCCCCTAAAAAATTACAGTTATAACAAATTGTTAAAATAATTCCGAGAATTATTTTTTACAAGTTGTTATGCCGATTGACTTTAAAACCGATTTTAAGAAAAT
>JAFGUD010000267.1 GCA_016938685.1 Bacteroidales bacterium
ATAAATTTGATCTGAAATATTTTGAATTGTACTATTTTACGACTGTGAAACATTTTGAACAATAGACTTTTTTTTATTTTAAAAATGTGTTTGGTTTAGGTTTTGGTTATAATCAGAGTTAATCTATAGATAGTTTCTCACAGAATTTGTCTTTTTTAGTGTTTTTTTGTGAAATTCTCTCTGTGATATCTATTTAAACTAGAACCTTGACTTATTTTAGATGAGCTAAAACATTACAAAATATGAAAGCTATTTTTGTTGTATTGGTTTTTTTATTGCCATTTTTAATTTCTGCACAAACAGAAACACCAATTGTTACTTTTGCCGGAAAACCAAGCGGAAGTTACCTTACAAATGAGTATATAGAAAATGGAGAGTTAGAAATTGTAAAAGGAGAAGGAGATATAGTTTGCTATACTATTTCGTCAATGTCTTTTGGTGAAGAATTTACTATTTTTAAAAAGAAAATTATTGATCCGGCTCTTACTTGTTTGAAAAGATTAAAAACTGGACAAGTATTTTATATTGAAGAAATAAAAGTAAAACTTTCAGATAGTTCTATTATTCATGCTCCAACTTTAAAATATTTTAAAGACGGGCCTAACACCAAGCAAAAGTTGGAAGAAGGAGAAACCTTGTTTAGTTATTTTGTAAAAAAAAGGAAGATTTATGTGTATCCTATTCTTCTGTCTAATGATACTTCTCGATTCAAAGTAGTTTCTTTCAGAATTCAGTTTGCTAATGATGAATATCTTGATGGAATTGGAAATGAACTCACAGATGAAATGGTAAGTAAAATTTATTATTACAAGACATTTGATATTTATAACATAAAAGCAATTGATGCTGAAACAGATGACATAACAGATATTTATGATTGGCGATTATATTTTGGCGATTGGATTTATAAGATAAAAAAAGAAAATTTTCCTGAGGTGTTTTTGAATTTTGTAGCAGGTTTTAATTTTCAAACAGATTTTTTTTATAATCTAGGGCTAGAAAATAATTATAATTTAAAAATTTATAAAACCGAAGAGGTTTTGAATTATATGAGAAAAAAAGAAAAGTATAAATACTCACAAGAATTCATTTATGGTTTTTATGATGTTTCTTATGAAAATTATAAAGAATTTAAATTTAATATTGCTTTTTCAGATGATTATTACATTTTTAGGGTTAAACGAATTTTTTATTGACCATTTCTTCCTCTTAGTATAAACAATATCTCGCTAAAAATAATTTAATAGTCTTATAATCAGATTGATAGGCGAATTTTGAAGTTGAGGTAAATGGTTGATAATTAACAATCTGTGTCTCAGTGGCCTCTGCTGTTTCGGATTTGTAATCTGCTGTTTCGGATTTGTAATCCGAAACTTTTTTCACTTCTTTGTTTTCGACTAAAATACAAAAATTAAATAAACTTTTCAATTTTTCATCAAAAAAAATTTGCATTTCTAAAAAAACAGCCTTATTTTTGACCGACCGTTTAGTCAAAAACACAAATTGATGCCAAGAACTTTAGAACAAAATAAAAGTATTAGAGAAGAAAAGATTGAGTTAATAAAAGAAACAGCTCTAAATCTATTTGCTGATGAAGGTTACCATAATACTTCTGTTCAAAAAATAGCTAAACAAGCCGGTATTTCCAAAGGTCTTTTATACAATTATTTTGAAAGCAAAGAACAACTTTTAGAATCAATTGTAAATGATTTTATTACTGATATGTATGTTCACTTTGATCCGAATCATGATGGCGTTTTATCTGAAGACGAATTTTATTATTTTATTGAAAAAAGTTTTGATATAATTGCTGAAAATCCGGTTCATTGGAAACTTTATAATAGTTTAGTAATGCAAAAGACTGTTTTAGAGATTATTCAGGATATTTCTATCAAGTTAAGTAAATCTGTTTTTGGAGTAATGTTCAATTTTTTTAAATCTGAACGATGTACTGATCCCGAGGGAGAAATGTTGTTCTTTTCTTCTCTCTTAAAAGGGGCTATTATTCAATATATTGCTGCTCCTGATTCTTTTCCAATGGAAATGATGAAAAATAAAATTATCGATTTTTATAAAAACAAATTCAAAATATAAACAGATGAATCGACCATGATTATTTTGGACGTTTTATCTGTTCTTATGAAAATTTAAAAATATTAGAAGATGAAAAAATTACTTACAACAATTCTTTTTGCGTTGATTTCTTCCGTTTTTGTTTTTGCGCAAGATGCAACTGCAATATTAAAAAGAGCTTATGAAAAAACCGAAGGTAATTCTCAATATGCTGAAATGACAATGCAAATTGTTCGTCCCAGATGGCAACGCGAAATTAGTATGAAATTTTGTAGCCTTGGAACTGAATATTCTATGGTTTTGATAACTGACCCTGTAAAAGACAAAGGACAAACTTTTTTGATGGTGGATAACGAAATGTGGATGTGGAATCCAACAATTAGTAGAATTGTAAAACTTGGTCCTTCAATGATGTCGCAAGGTTGGATGAATTCAGATTATTCAAATGACGAATTGCTTAACGGAGGTTCTATAATAGAAGATTACGATGCGAAAATTACCGGTAGTGAAAAGGTTTCCGGAAAAGATTGTAATATTATTGAGTTAACGCCAAAAGATGGCACAACAATAATTTGGGGAAAACAAATTCTGTGGATTTCTAAAGAATCGGATATGATTTTGAAAAATGAGTTCTATGATGAAGATGATTTTTTGGTTAAAACTCACATCGCATCGGATATTAAAATGATGGATGGTCGCGAAATCCCTACAAAATTTGAAATTATTCCCGAAGATACTCCAAATAATAAAACTGTTGTTATTATGACTTTGATTGATTTTGATGTAAAAGTTGAAAAAAGCTTCTTTACTCAGCAAAATATGCAAAAAGGTTTGTCATTGGAATTTCCGAAATAAAATTGAAATAATATATCTTTTATAAATAAAACTTATGTTTAAAATTATCAAAATATCCTGGCGAAATTTATGGCGAAATAAACGTCGAACTTTAATTACAGTTTCGTCAATTTTCTTTGCCTTGTTTTATGCTATTTTGATGCGTTCTTTTCAACTTGGAACATACAATCTGATGATTGACAAAAGTGTAACTCAATTTACAGGTCATCTTCAAATTCAAGATAGAGATTTTGAGGATAATCCGACAATTGATTATGCAATACCATACACCGAAAATATTAAGAACATTTTAGACGAAAATAAACACGTTGATTATTATTTCCCTCGTGTGCAAGCCGGAGCTTTGGCTTCTTCCGGACCGGATTCTAAAATTTCAATGGTCATGGGAGTTGATTATGATACTGAAATTAAACTTGTTGGATTAGACAAAAGTATTGTTCGGTTTTACCTCGATAGTGTTACCGTTATTGATATTGCATCGGGAATGGATAGTGAAAACGCATCGGTTTTTAGTAAATATAAAGAAAAAAGATATTCAAATAAGGAAGATTTAAGAGAGGATTTATTTGCCGATGGACTTGATACCGTTAAATATATTCAGCAAATTTATGATAGAACAATTCAACCGGTTTTTAATTTTACTAAATATGGTAACGATGTTTTGATTGGATATAAATTAGCTCAGTATTTGGATTTGAGTCTTGGTGATAGTCTTATTTTGATTGGACAGGGATTTAGAGGCACAAATGCAGTTGGTAAATTCAAAATATCAGGTTTGTTGAAGTTTCCGCTTGACGATATGAATAGAATGTTTGTTTACATGCCTTTGCATACAGCTCAAATGTTTTTATCGGCTTTTGAAGTTGATAATATTAAGGACACCACCTTTTATGTAAATTATGTTGCTATAAATACATTCTATCAGGCTAGTATGACTACCGGCGAATATGATAAAATGATAAAAGTTAAAACAGAAATTGAAGAAAAACTAGATAATGATATGCTTACAGTTGTTGGATGGCGGAATTTGAACAAAGGACTTATGGATACAGTTCAAATGGGAAATGCAAAGGGAGCTATTTTTATTTTTATTTTATATTTGGTAATTTCGTTTGGTGTTTTAGGAACTGTTATGATGCTTGTTGAAGAAAGAAAACGTGAGTTTGGAGTTATGATGGCACTTGGAATGAAACGAAGGTTGTTGGCTGTGATTGTTTCTTTTGAAATGATATTTATGGGCGTATTAGCTTCTATTGCCGGTATTGTTGTAACCACTCCAATTTTGTGGATTGGAAACAAAAACCCGATTAAAATCAGAGGTGGGGTAGCGGAGCAATTTTCAAAAATGAATATGGACCCTGTTTTGAAATTTCAGGCTATTGGCAGCTTTGTCTTTGATCAAATAGCGGTAGTGTTTATTATTGTTCTTGTTGTCTTAGTTTATGCTGTGTTTAAAATTAGAAAATTAAAAGTTATTTCTTCGCTTAAAGCTTAGATTAAATAAATTGTTGTGGGTTTAAAATACGATTTTTAAATTGATAAATTATGAACATTTTTGGAGATATTAGAATTGCCTGGCGAAATTTATGGCGCAACAAACGACGAACAATTATTACAATTTCCTCAATATTTTTTGCCGTGTTTTTTTCAATATTAATGCGCTCTTTTCAACTGGGTACATACAGTCACATGATTGATAATATGGTTACTCAGTTTTCTGGTCATTTGCAAATTCAGGATGTAGATTATATGGACAATCAAATGATTGATTATTCTATTCCCTATACAGATTCTATCAAACAAATTTTAGATGATAATAAAGATGTTGATTTTTATTTTCCTCGTATTCAAACGGGTTCTCTTGCTTCATCTGGTTTGAATTCCAAGTTTGCTCTTGTTATGGGGGTTGATTATCAGAAAGAAATTGAATTGATTGATTTAAAAAGAAATGTTGCTGAATTTTTTCTTGATAGTTCTGCCATTAGAATATTAACAGAAGGAATGGACAAAGAAAATGCGGAAATATTATTAAAATATAAAAACAAAGCATATTCTTCAAAATTGGATTTGAGAGAAAATTTATTTGCTGATGGTTTTGATACTGCAAAATATATAAGTGAAGTTTATCAAAAGACAGCTTTGCTAGAGGTAAAATATAATAAATACGGCGAAGATGTTTTGGTAGGATATAAATTGGCTCAGTACCTTGAATTAACTGTTGGGGATAGTATTATTCTTATTGGTCAGGGTTTTGAAGGAGCAACCGCTGTTGGTAAATTTAGAATTGCCGGTTTGTTGAACTTTCCTGCCGATGCTTTCAATGAAAGATTTGTTTATATGCCATTACATACTGCGCAAATTTATTTGTCTGCGTATAGACTTGATGATAACCAAGATACAACTTATTATGTGAACTATGTTGCTATGAATACTGTTTATCAGGCAAGTGTCCGTGAAGGTGATTATAAAAGAATTTTGAAAGTAAAAAATGAAGTAGAAGAAAAACTTAACAATAAAATGCTAACTGTTGTTGGCTGGCGAAATTTGAATAAAGATCTTATTCAAGGTATTCAAATGGACAATGAAAGTGGGAAAATTATGATTTTTGTGCTTTATCTTATTATTGCATTTGGTGTGCTTGGCACAGTTATGATGATGATAGCCGAACGCAAACGAGAATTTGGAATGATGATGGCTGTTGGTTTAAAAAGAAGAAAATTGTCTTTTATTGTTTCTGTTGAAATGTTTTTTATTGGTATGATTGCAACTGTTGCTGGAATTGTTGTTACCGCTCCAATAATTTGGTATGGACACGTACATCCAATTGTTTTGAGAGGTGAAGCAGCAAAATCAATGGATATGTACAACATGGAACCGGTTTTGCCTTTTCAATCATTTGATACGTATATTCTTTCACAACTTCTTGTTGTAGCTGTTATTGTTGCTATTGTTTTAATTTATGCTTTGTTGAAAATTAGAAAATTAAAAGTTATAAATGCTCTTAGAGCTTAAACATTAATTGTATTAATGATTTTAAATTAACTGTTTATTATTGGTCATTAATTATTTACTATTAATCATTCACTATTACGAATATGTTATTATCGTTATCCTGGAAAAATATTTGGAGAAAACCTTCGCGTTCGTTAGTTCTAATTGCAGCAATTGCGATTGGTTTGGCAGGTGGGGTTTTTACAATTGCATTAGCAGATGGAATGCTTAAACAGCGAAATGAAGAAGCTATAAAACAGCAATTTTCACATTTGCAGATTCATCATAAGGATTTTTATGATAATCCAAAAATTAAAGATAGTATTTCTGATGCAACTGAACTTATTGCTTCTTTGTATTTGAGAGATGATGTTGTTAATCTGTCAAGTAGGTTGAAATTCCTTGGAATGGCTAATTCTGCTCGTTCAACGCAAGGAGTAATGATAACAGGAATAAATCCTGAGGAGGAAATGAAAGTTACTTCTATCTACCAATGTCTAATTGACAGTAATAGTACTTATTTATCTTCTGAAAGCACTAATGATATTGTTATTAGCACAAAAATTGCTCAAAATTTGATGTTGGTTTTTTATTTATTTAATGATGATTGTGCAAATGCGCTACTAGAAATTAATTTTAAGCAGGAAGTTCTTGATAAGTTAAATCCGATAAAAGACATTTCGTTACGGTCTAAAAATTCTTTTAAAGATTCGCTTCGAAAATATCTTAATTCCGAAGAATATGAGAAATATGCTGATATGCTTACCGAACAATCAACTCAATATAGTTTGAACAAAAAAGTAATTCTTAGATTTAATGATGTAGATGGGAATTTGGTTGACGAAGCTTTTAAAATTGTTGGAATTTATAAAACAAGTGATGCTTTGTATGATAATATGAATGTTTTTGTCAATAAAAAATATATAGCTGAATTGTTGGGTGTTTCTCCTGAAACTTCTACAGAAATTGCTATTGTAACCAATGATTTGACAAAAGCAAAACAAACAACATTAGAACTTAGAGATGAAAATAAAAATTTGCTCATTGAAAGTTATTTTGATCTGGATCCTATGTCTGTTTGGCAGAATGAATTTATTGGTATTTTCTACAATGTGATTATTGCTTTTATTCTTTTTGCGTTGTCTTTTGGAATAATTAATACTGTTTTAATGTCTGTTATGGAAAGAACAAAGGAACTTGGAATGGTTATGTCGATTGGTATGAAAAAAGGCAAAGTGTTTATGATGATAATGTATGAAAGTGTTATGGTTTCACTAACAGGTGGCGTTGTTGGAATGATTATTGGCGCAGCAGTTAGCCTGTATTTTGGCAAAGTTGGAATAGATATTTCAGCTTATTCCAGCGCAATGGAATCATTTGGATTAGATACAATGATGTATCCGAGTTTAAGTTTGGGTTTCTTTGTCGGTATTACAATTCTTGTAATTTTGACAGGTATCCTTTCGGCAATTTACCCTGCTCGTAGAGCATTAAAATTAAATCCGTCAGAAGCTTTGAGAAGCGATGCTTAAAGAGTTAATCAGTAGTCGAGTAACTAGTTAACCCGTTGCTGAGTTCTTTAGCAAATAAACGTGATAACACGACAACTAATTTCAAAAATCTAAAATCAAAATAAAATGGCAATTATAGAAGTCAAAAACGTAAATAAAATATACAAAACCAGTGAGGTTGAAGTTCATGCTGTACGTGGAGTGGACTTAAATATAGAAAAAGGTGAGTTTACAGCAATTGTAGGTCCTTCAGGTTCAGGAAAAACAACTTTGTTGAATATGATAGGCGGACTTGATGATGTTACTGATGGTAATATTTTTATTGATGGCGTAGATATAACCGAATTCAAAGATTCTCAAATGATCGATTTTAGAATGCGTTATATTGGGTTTGTTTTTCAGGCTTATAATTTAATTCCGGTGCTTACAGCTATCGAAAATGTTGAGTTTATAATGAGTTTGCAAGGAACATCAAAACAAGAACGAAGAACCAGAAGTAAAGAATTACTAGAAGCTGTTGGTTTAGGGGATAGAATAAATAGTCGCCCTTCAAGACTCTCCGGTGGTCAGCAACAGCGTGTTGCAGTAGCAAGAGCGCTTGCCTCAAAACCCAAATTTGTTCTTGCCGACGAACCTACTGCTAATCTTGACTCTGTTTCAACAAGTACTTTGTTGGAAATAATGCGCCAGCTTAATGAAAAAGAAGGTACTACTTTTGTGTTTTCTACCCACGATAAAAGAGTAATTGATCAGGCAAAACGAGTCGTAACGTTAGAAGATGGAAAGATTATTTCTGATGAATCTAAATAAATAAAGCCCTGAAAAGGGCTTTATTTATTTGCAATAAATCCAAGTTTTTTTCTAATAAGTTCTCCGTCTGGTTTTATTATTTGAATAATGAATAATTCCGTAAAAGGAGTGTATATTTCTGTGTAAAAATCTTTTATTATTCCATCCCAATACATCTGACCTCTTGCATTATAAATAACAATTTCGGAATTAATAAAAGAAGAGTCTGTCAAAAAAGCTATTTTGTCTGAAAGAGAAAGTATTTTTAAAGAGTATTCATCAGGAACTGGTGCAGTAGTTATTTTAATAATATTTGAATAATTACTTTTTCCAGCAACTAAATATCTTGCTCTAACTCTACAATAATAATCGGTTTCTGGTTCTAAATCAGTAACTGTATAGTAGTTAGAATCAAGAGTGAAGTAATAATAATCGGAAAAAAAATCTTGAAATAATGAGTCGGTTGCTATATCTAAAATGTAATAATTTGATAATGGAAGATTTTGCCACGATATTTTAAAACTTTCGTGAGTTATATTTTTCCCCTCGAAACATTTTGGAGCATAAGGTACATTGAAGGTGATAGCATCAGAATAGTCAGTTAAAATTGAATCATAATCGGCTTTTAAGCGATAGTAAATTGTCTTGATACTTGTGTCTGGAATTGCAACATGATATGCAGTAGTATCTCCAACGTTTAGGTTTGTAAAACCAGAAAGATGATTTCCGAAATTTTCATCTGTTGCAATATCTAAAATATAACTTTTAGTATAATCTGCTCCAATCCAACTTGCTGTAAAACTTGTGTCTTTAGCATTTTCAGGTAAATTAGGTAAAGGTGGTAGAAAAAAATTATCAAAATGAATTGTAATATCGTCAACCCATAACATACTGCCTTGGTGTGGGTTTAGATAGGATGATGCAAAAAATATATTTAATGTATCAGGCGTTCCTTCCTGTTGATAATAAATAGGAATTATAAATGTTGTAAATTCATCTATGGGATTAGCATAAGTGAAAAAAGCGCCTCCTAATACATCTGCCAATGGGTCTCCTTTTTCTTGCTTAGTTAAATAGCATATTACAACTAAGCTGTCTCCTCCTTGTTGATCATATTTTAAATTGACTTCAAGAGCAGTTGGTTTTTGGGTAAATGGAATACCTCCATAAGGTTCTTCTTCTTCTATGTTAATGTTGCCAAGTTGAATCATTCCGGGAATTATGTCGCCGGTAATGAATGCTTTTGTTTCTAATTTGGCTGAATAATTTCCGGAATTAGACTGACTTGATCTGGTAACTGTGTTTAAAGTAAACCCATAGGCAGAAATACTACAAGTCCAGTCTGTAGCTTTATTTATGTTGTCCCAACTTTCAAAACCGCTGTTTGGGGCTTGCTGTGCAAAAAAAGGACTGATAATAAAAATATTTATTATCAATCCTAATAAAAGACTCTTTTTCATAAAGTTATAGTGTGAATTTTGCTCTCCAAATTTCATTTTTATTTTTTATTTCTAAAATATAAATTCCGGAATTTATTATTGGAATTGATATTTCTGTGGAGTTTGTTTTTGTACTAAAGTAAATTTTGCCTAAAATATCGTAGATTAAAATTTCTGAGTTTAAAGGTACGTTGCTTAAATTGATAGTGTTATTTTCAATAGTAAAGTTTTTGAATTCGTTTATTTTGTCTTCAATATTGATTGGTACTCCTTTTATAACTTTTACCACGTTAGAGTTGATGCTTGTTGCTGTGTCGTTATAATTAACTCTTACGCGATAGAACAAGTTTTCGTAGTTGAAATACGCTTCGGGAAGTGTTATGTCAAAATTAAAAGTGTCAACCGAAATGTTATCGAAGTCGGGGATAATGGAAACAAAATTTGAGTCCGTAGCCAAATCGAAAAAATAATCTGAAACATAAGGGGAAGGTATCCAATTTGCAGTAAAACTAGTTTCTGTTATTTGTGTTGCTTCTAAAGCTAAAGTAGGAAATGCAGACATTTCGTATAATAATTGTAGGCTGTCAACATACATTGTGCTACCTACTTTCATGTTAAGAGGATTGGTTGAAATTATCACGATGTTTAATGTGTCTGGGGCGTCTTCTGATTCATAAATAATAGGCATAAGAAGTTCAGTGTAATCGGGAATGATATCTGTTAATGGATAAAAAGTCAGCCCAATTGTGTCGGTGCTTGTTCCGTTATATTTTGTAAGATATGCCATTACAAAAGCTGTGTCATTATCAGCAGGAAAATATTTTGCAAAAACTGATAATCCAAGAGGTCTTTCTGAAAAAGGTACTCCTCCATATATTGGCATTCCATCTCCTTCTAAATCAAATTTGCCTAATTGGATTATTCCGGGTAAAATCATACCCGTAAATGATTCTTCTTTTGTTTCTAATTTTGCTGCATAATCGCCTTGAAATGCATCAGTAGATTGTTCCGCAAAAGGAATTCTTATCATTCCAAATACTCCGGCATCATACCATATTGCGGAATTCCATTTCACTAATGAGTCTCCATTTGTGCCAAGATCAATCCAGTTTTCAAAATTTTTATTTTGTGGAACAGTTTGACTAAAGGTTACAACAGCAAAGAAGAATAAGCTAAAAAAAATAAATGTTTTTTTCATGATTTGATATTTTAGGTTTTAAATAATGAAATATTGAGATACCAAAATTACAACTTTTATTTGAGTTTATCAATGCTTAGTTTTATATTTAGTTCTTTAAAATTTTAGAGTTATTTTATTTTTTGTTATTTTATTTTTCATAGTATTCATTTGTGTAATTGATTTTTAAATAATTTTACTTAAACCTTTGTATGAATAAAAAATCAAATCTTGACAAATATAAAAATAGGAATAATCCTGTAAAAGTTCCCGTAAAAGAAGAAAAAAACATTGAGAAAGTTAGTAATAAGGAGCTCGATAAGAAAAAGGTTTTGCAAAAAAGCCCCAAAATTGATAAAAATTTTTCTTTTTCCTTGTGGAATAAATATTCAAAATATTTGCCTTGGATTGTGATTGTAATAACTTTTGTTGTTTTTTTTAATTCCATCAACAATGGATTTCTTAATTGGGATGATGACAGATATGTAACAGGAAATCAATTTTTAGATCTTAATTGGGGCAATGTTAAGTATTTCTTTTCTGAGTTTTACTTTGTTATGTATATTCCTTTGGCTATGTTTTCTTATATGATAGACTATTCTATGGTTGGCTTGGAACATCCTTGGGTTTTTCATTTGCATAATCTTATCTTACACATTATTACAACCGGATTAGTTTTCTTTTTTGTTAAAAAACTCTTTGAAAACAAAGGAAATCAGAAGTTTATCTATGCATTTGTTGTTGCTCTATTATTTGGTATTCATCCTCTTCATGTAGAATCTGTGAGTTGGATTGCAGAGCGAAAAGATGTGCTTTATTCTATGTTTTTTATGGCTTCTTTGTTGAGTTATTTATACTATGTGAAAAATAGAAAGATGTCTGTTTTTGCACTTTCTTTTGTGTTTTATGTCTTGGCTTTGTTTTCTAAAACACAGGCAGTTGTGTTGCCTCTTTTGATGATTGCGATTGATTATTATTTGAGAGATTTTATTGTTGATAAAAAGTCAATAGTTGGTTTTTTGACCTTTAAAGATAAAATTCAATGGAAAATATTTGCTGAAAAAATCCCATTTTTTGTTTTGTCATTAGTTTTCGCATATATTGCAGTAAAAGCGTCGGGAACAAATGAACCTTTTGCAGAATCTTTTAATACAAACACTAAAATAGCTGTTGATACAGGTTATTCTATTGTTGAAAAAATAATGCTTATTTCGTATTCTCTGTTTTTATACGTTGCGGAACTAATTATTCCTTTCAAACAATCTGCAATTCATCCTTATCCTTTTGATTCCGGAGAAATGCCTGCTTTTTTTTATGTCTTTCCTTTATTTTCAGTAACTTTTGTTGTTTCTTTAGTTTGGTCTTGGCTTAAACAAAAGAAGGAAGTTGTATTTGGAATTTTGTTCTTTATCTTAAATTTGTTCATCGTTTTACATATTAAAAATTTTATTATTTCTGAACATTATGCTTATCTTCCTTCAATTGGAATGAGTGTTGTTTTAGTTTTTATTACGCTTCGTATTTATCATAAAAAGAAGGCTTTAAAGAGTATTATCTTAATTTTTACTTTACTTTATTTTGGCTTTTTGTCCTTTAAAACTGTTCAACGAAATAATGTGTTTGAAAATAGTTTAACTTTTTGGAACGATGTGTCCGAAACTTATCCTCAGGTTATTGTTGCATACTACAATCGTGGAAATTATTTGCAAGAATTAGGAGATAATGTTGAAGATGAAGGGAAAGCACAAGAATATTATAATTTGGCAATAGAAGATTATAACCAAACTATTGAACTGCAGGCAAATAATGTAGGAGCATATTCTAACAGAGGCATTACTTTGGCTAAAATAGGTAAATTTCAGGAAGCTGTAGAAGATTTTAATCAGGTTGTTAAAATTGACTCAACTTATGGAAATGTTTATTCTAATCGCGGAAATGCTTTTGGACTACTTGGAAAATGGGATTATGCGATTTTGGATTATAATAAAGCGTTAGAGCTAAATCCAAATTTTGAAGATGCTCTTTTTAATCGAGGAATTGCTTATTCAAATGTTGGACAAAATGAAGAGTCTATTAAAGATTTTAATCAAGTAATTACTGAAAATTCCAATAAATTAGATGCTTATATGCACCGAGGAATTAGTTTGTATTTTGCCGAAAAAATTGATAGTGCGATAGTAGATTTTAATACTTACCTGAATGTTAATCCGGCTAAATATAATTTGATTTACTACAGAGCTTTGGCTTACGATAAAAAAGGCGAGGTTGAGCTTGCTAAAAAGGACTTTCAGAATTTAGCTACCAATTATCCTCAAATAATTAGTGATTTGATTGCTACCGGAACAAGAATTGAAAATCAGGCAGATGCTACTCGAAATATTGAATTTTACCAAAAAGCCTTAGAATTATTTAATGATATTCTTAAAATTAATCCAAATTCTTCTGTTGCTTATTCTAGAATTGGTGTTATTTATGGTAAAATGGGAGATATGAACGCTGCTTTTAAAAATTTAAACAAAGCTATTGAACTCGACAATAATAATGCACAAGCTTTTGCAGACAGAGGTTATGCTTATTCTATTATTGGAAATTTTGCTAATTCTTTGAGCGATTATAATGTTGCACTTTCTTTAAAACCAGATGATTATGTTACTTTTTATAACCGAGGTTTGTTGTACGAATCAGCAGGAAATTATATAAAAGCAATCGAAGATTTAACTAGTTCTGTTCAATTACAATCTGATTATGGAATTGCTTATTACAGGCGTGGGGTAATTTATCAAAAAATAAATAAAAAAACTGAGGCTTGTGATGATTGGCAAACGGCTCTACAATTAGGTGTCGCCGATGCAGAGTATTATCTGAATAAATATTGTCAATAATTATGTTCCTGAAAATTTCGTTAATATTATCTGTACTTCTTCAATTTGGAGCTTCCTTTTTGGCTTTTGGTTTAATTAAAAAGTCCAAATACAATATTTCATGGATTCTTATTTCTTCTGCTTTTCTTTTGATGGCAATAAGAAGACTTTTTGAAATAATTTTGACTTTAAATTCTTATGTTAGTGAAAAGGAAGCGCTTATAAATAGCTGGATTGCTGTTCTTATTTCTGCCTTAATATTTGTTGGAACGTTTTATATTCGTCAAATATTTGATTTACAGAGTGAAATGGATAATTTAAGAAAGCAGAACGAAACTAAAATTTTGTCTGCTGTTCTTAAAGCAGAAGAAAATGAGAGAAGTAAAACAGCAAAAGAATTACACGATGGTTTAGCTCCATTACTTTCAACTGCAAAGATGTTTGTAACTGCAATTGAAAAAGAAGAAATAGGTGTTGATAATTTGCAAATCATTGAAAAAATGGAAGTTATAGTTGATAACTCTATTACTACTTTAAAAGAAATTTCTAATAATATTAGCCCTCATATATTGGTTAATTTTGGTTTAGATGTTGCCATCAAAAAATTCATCCAAAACATTGATATTTCAAATAAAATTCGTCTTAATTATATTTCTAATCTTGATAAAACTAGATTTGATTCAGAAAAAGAAGTTGTTGTTTATCGTGTTGTTTGTGAGTTGATTACAAATTCAAAAAAACATTCACATTGTAAAAAAATTGATGTTAATATTTTTTATGGTAATGAATTATTAGAATTATTCTATTTTGATGATGGAGATGGATTTGATAAAGCGATTTTAGAAACCACTGTTGGTATGGGCTTGTCGAATATTTTTTCCCGAATAAAATCCGTTAACGGAACTGTTGATTTTAACACAAACCCAAAATCAGGCTTTTGGATAAGAATAAAAATTCCTTTAAATGAAC